>JAFYOD010000212.1 GCA_017556515.1 Lachnospiraceae bacterium | reverse complement strand
CCATCTTGTGTTACATAAGTCATGGTTCCGATTCCCTGAGTATCGTCTCGTACCCAGGCGCCTAACTTGAAACTTCCGTCAGCTACCTGAACCGGCTCTACTTCCAGATTTAAAAGTTTTTCATTTCTTCGGACCTCCATCTGTATGGCTTTTCCATTGCAGGCATTAACCGCTTCGATTAAATCTTCTTTTGTATCCAACTGCATTCCATTAACAGATTCAATATAGTCACCGGATTTTAAGATGCCAAAAGCCGGTTCTACTGCATTTCCCGCTTCATTGATGATCTCTCCGGTACCAATGACCATCACTCCGTCAGATTTCAGATAGATTCCTATGGGAGTTCCACACGGAACCGCATATTGATCCGTTCCTACACTGACCTCAATATCCTTCATATTAATGAGGCCAAACAGTTTCATATCGATACGGTACGTTCCTTCGGTCGTACTGTACATGGAGATCGGAGCTGCCGGCTGAATGTTTATTTTTCCGTCCGGAATATTAGAGGTGTTTCCCAAAACAACTTCTGCGGAATCACTTTCAATCGTAATTCCGGGTGGAAGGCGAATCTCAAACACTTCTTCTTCGCTGACAATCAGATTCAAATGATCCGGAATAGCAAAATTGACATAGATCCACAGAAATGTTATAAATCCTGATGCCCACAGAAATGTCCATGCAAACATCCGACGAGTTCGTCCCCTTTTTTTCACGGCAAAACCTCCTTATCTTAAAGATTCTGCCCTGTTTTTTCATGTCTTATGCGACACAAAAGGAGAGGGCAATTCATTGCTCCTCTCCTAGTATGTGATCCTATGAAATTTTCAATCTGTCAGATTTTCGTTCCATTGCCAGTCGCTTCATTTCACGTGCATTTTCACGAACTGCATCGGTAATTTCCGCGCCTCCAAGCAATCTTGCAAGCTCTTCTATCTGCTCTTCTTTATTTAATTTATGTATCTTTGTAATCGTCTTTCCGTTTTCTACCATTTTCTTGATCTCGAAATGAGTATCTGCCATGGCAGCGATCTGCGGAAGATGGGTGATACATAAAACCTGATGTTTGTTTGCAATATAAGAAAGACGTTCAGATACCTTCTGGGCTGTACGTCCACTGATTCCGGTATCGATCTCGTCGAAGATCAAGGTCGGGATATCATCTGTATCCGCAAGCACGGTCTTGATCGCAAGCATGATTCTGGAAAGTTCACCTCCGGAAGCAACTTCTCCAAGCGGTCTCGGTGGAATACTTCCCGGATTTGTAGAGATCAGGAATTCAACTTCATCAAAACCCTTTGCACTAAAGTGTTCCATTCTTCTTATATCGATCCTAAAATCCACATGAAGGAAATTCAGATCTAAAAGCTCCTCACGAATACGATCCTCTAAAACGACTGCTGCCTTCTTTCTGGCTGCAGACAGCTGTTCGCTGAGATTCTGCATGGTCTGTTCCTGAACGGCAAATGCTCTTCTCGCTTCCTCTGCCAGTTCATCGTAATGCTCCAGTTCTTCCAAACGCTGTTTCTTTTCTTCCAGACATTTTAACACTGCCTCTTCGGAATTTCCGTATTTGGCCATCAGACCACGAATAAAGTCCAGACGCTCTTCCGTCTTTCTAAAGTCTTCCGCATCAAACTCCATCTCATCCATGTAGTCTGAAATAGAACGGCTTAAATCGCTTAAAATACTTTCCACATCTGCCAGTCCGGAAGCAATATTCTGAAGTTCATCATCATAAGCAACCACACTCTCCACTTCACGAAGGGCACGGCTGATCTCATCGGTATCGATTGCTCTGTAAGCAGCCTGCATACTGTCCGCGATTTTCTGTCCATGAACAAATTTACGGTATCTGGCTGCCAGTTCTTCCTCTTCGCCCGGTCGAATTCCCGCATTTTCGATCTCATCAACCTCGAATCTGGTAAAATCTGCTTCTCGTCTTCTGCCTTCCTCATCCAGGGAAAAACCTTCAAGTGCAGATTTTAAAGACAGATACGTTTTATATCCGTCAGCCACTTGCATATTCAGTTTTCCCGTTTCACTTTGGGAATATTCATCCAGAATTTCCAGATGTTTCTGCTTATGCAGAAGCGATTGATGATCATGCTGTCCATGCATGTCCAGAAGCAGTCCTGTAACCGCGCGGAGTCTGCCGGTTGTGACAGTCTCATCATTGATACGGCTGGTGCTGCGTGTTTGTGTGATCTTTTTAGAAATGATAAGAAGCCCCTCTTCATCCGGAGCAATATCGAGAGCCGCCAAAGCGTCTCTCTTTGCTTCATCATCCACAGAGAAGATGAGCTCCGCGAAGGCGCTCTCTTCTCCCTGTCTGATCATATCTTTGGATGCCTTTGCACCAAGTGCCAGTCCAACAGAACCGATAATGATCGATTTTCCGGCACCGGTTTCACCTGTCAGTATGTTTAAGCCCTCGGCAAATTCCACTTCTGCTTTCTCGATCAAAGCCAGATT
>JAFYOD010000211.1 GCA_017556515.1 Lachnospiraceae bacterium | reverse complement strand
CACCCATACACCGCTCTTTACCATTCGATAACCGATGAATACTTTTACTACTTCCGTAGCCTGAACGCAGAAAAAAACTGCAGTGATCGGTAATGAAACATTTCTGGATGTAAAAAAAGCCACCGGGATCATAACGGACCACACGTAAACACTATCGAAGATAAATGTGATGATGGTCTTTCCGCCGGAACGCAGGGTAAAGTATGTTGCATGACAGAATGCACAGCATGGCATAAATAATGCTGCAATGCGAATAAACTGAGTAGCAAGTTCACGAATCTCCGGTTCTGTATTATAAAGAGATGGAAACAGGCTGCCAAAGGCGATCATAACACAGGCTATGACTGCGCATGCAGATACTGTAAAGAAGATCATCTTATTATCTGCATCTTTGGCCTCTTCTAATTTACCGGCTCCTAAAAGTTGGCCTACCACGATCGCAATACTTGCACCGATCTGCATATATACAATATTAAATAAGTTTGTGATCGTGGAAGAAATATTCTGAGCTGCCACAACTTCCAGCCCGCGTACTGCATAACACTGGACAACCATAGTCATACCACAGGCCCATAAAACCTCATTCATCATTAGAGGAGTTCCTTTGATAAAGATGTCTTTAAACACCTTTCTAGGCATTCCGAAGCCCTTATATGCTCCCACAATGTATGGATTTTCTTTTTTGTGTATATGAGTCCAGATTACAGTGATCGCACATTCTACAAAACGAGCTGTCACAGTTGCAAGTGCTGCACCTCGAACTCCCATCTCCGGGAAAATACCAATACCAAAGATCAAACAATAATCAAGCACTAAGTTTACACCGACTGCAACGGCACCGGAAACCATAGGGATCACAGTTTTTCCGGTTTCTCGAATGGAATTAATATAGATCTGGGAGATCGCAAATGCAGGAAGTCCCCAGATCATGATCGCAAGATACTGCTTGCCATAGTCCAGTGTTTTGGTAATATCACCAACACTTCCGGTATCATTTAAATATAAGCTTATCAACTGAGTGTCCCAGCAGGTAAACAAATATAAAGCCAAAGCAATGATCATGAGACCGGAATACAGCTTGTATCGGAACGCATATTTTTGACCTTCATAATCCCCTTTACCATAATACTGAGTTCCGAAAATACCTGCACCGGAGACAGCACCAAAGATGCAAAGGTTAAATACAAAAATCAGCTGATTGACGATCGCTACACCTGTCATCTGCTCAGTTCCGATCTGACCAACCATAATGTTATCCAAAAAGTTTACAAAACTTGTAATCGCATTTTGAATGATCATTGGAATAACAATATAGATCACTTTACGATAAAAATTTCGATCACCGATAAATTTACGTTTAAATGTAGCCCACATAAGTGTACTCTCCTAAGTTCAATAAATTATGATTTCATTTGTTCATAAAGCGGCTGTTTGATTTTCTTTCTTGTAACTTCAACAAGACCTAAAGCAGTCATATCAACTAATGTTGTCTTGACCGGATCCTGGTTCAAATACTGTCTGAACGTCTGCAACAATTCCTTGTTATGTTCCTCTTCTTTCATATCTATGAAATCTACGATTATGATTCCGGAAAGATTTCTTAAACGAAGCTGGAATGCAATTTCTGCAGCTGCTTCCAGATTTGTTTTTAGATAAACTTCTTCCGGACTCTTTTTATCGGTATTTTTTCCGGTGTTTACATCGATGACTGTCATCGCTTCTGTCGGTTCGATTACCAGATATCCGCCGGATTTCAACCAAACAATTTTACCAAGTGCACGTTCCAAAGCTGTTTCTAAATTGTAAAGAGCTGATAACGGATAGGTATCGTCATAAAAACGAAGCTGAACGTCTGAAGATACTATGTTCTTTAACTCAGAATAGATTTCCGGATCGTCTGTTACGATTTCAGAAGTATCCTGTCTGAAAAAATCATGCATCTTTGATACAGCAAATGACTCAGAACGATAGAGAACACTATGAGCAGTACGATAGGAAGCATCACGACAAATCTTCACTAAACGTTCTGAAATTTGTTTTGCTTCAGAAACAACGTCATCATACTCTGCTTCATATGCACTGGTACGAATAATGAAGGAATAATCCGAATCACCGAAATGTTTATTGTAATCTGCATCCCACTTCTCTTTAAACACTTCTCTCCATTTTTTATCTTTGATTTTAGAAGAAATGCCTAGTGACGTACCTTTTCCATTTCTGGCCATAACGGCTGCATAACGCCCGGTAATTGTTAATTCTCCGGAAAGTACCGCATCTTTTGTTTTTACAGCAGCACGGGATACTTGCACAACAATTTCATCCCCTGATTTTAAAGCTCTGTCAGATCTTGTTCCATCCGCGAATGTATGTATATGATTGTCATTTAAGCTATAATAACCATTTATACCAGGTTTATATTCCACAAAAGCCGCATTGAGATTCTTAACCACATTACGGACCTTTCCGATATAAATGGTTCCAATCTCCTCTGCGGCTTTTTCGCCTTCAAATTCAAACTGAAGGATACGTTTTTCAGAGGCCAGCACTGCTGTGCGCCGACCTCTGAGTGTTGTAAATATTATTTTATTCAATGTCTTCTCCAAAAGATTCCAGAGTTACAAAGTCATGAGCCTGTTCAGAACCATTGTCTGCATATACCTCTTCACGATTGATCGCGAATCCAAATGCAGGGAACTCTTTGCCCATACTGTTACAATATGCTTCTAAGACAAGTTCCGGTTTGATATTGTTCGCACTGCCGGAAGAGAGTTTTAAGAAAATACCTTCTCCGTCTTCTGTCACTGCAGAATCAAAGATCAGCGGTTTCAGATCTACTAATCTCTCACCTTTCTTTGTTTTCTTTACGATCTCCAGGTTTCCGTTTGCAATATAGGAAACAAGACCATTCATAAAGTCTGCATTGGTTGTTCCAAGTTTTTCTGCGTAACCTTCACGAAGACGAACAGTATAATCACAAGCTGCAACCAGAGACATCGCATTGACTGCATCGTCCGGAAGCTTTTTATAACTCACAATGTGAATACCTTCTGCCATAGTTGCATTCATTCTGCGAAGCATTTCAGCAGAAGAATCCGTGGACAGAACTTCGATATCCAGATATTCTCCGCTGCCTGTCAGACCAACACCAAGCGGTGCTGCGAAAGACATGATCTGATGAGGAGAAAATCCTTCGGAATAGCGAATGTTGACATCGGCTCTTCTCATAACTTTCTGGAAGTAGCGCATTACGTCCAGATGTCCGATAAATCTCATATTTCCCTGTTTGGAGAACTTAATTCTAATTTTCAAAGCAGACACCTCCACCAAAGTTCTTTGCGCCACAGCCGGAACACTGCATACGACAGTTCGGAGTTACTTTTGCATTCATGGCATTGTTCCACTCACGTTTTAAGAACTCTTTTGTAACACCTACATCGATGAAATCCCACGGGAATAACTCGTCTAAGCTTCTCTCGCGTGTTGTATAGAAGTCAATATCAACACCGCAGTTTTCAAATGCCTGCATCCAGACATCATTTTTAAAGGACTCAGACCAGGAATCATAAAGCGCGCCATTCTTATAAGCATCCTCAATTACTGCTGCAACTTTACGGTCACCACGAGCCAGAACACCTTCAAGAACGGTTACGTCTGCCTCATGCCAGTTGTACTTCAGACACTTGTGGTTCTTCATCTCTTTCATCTTGCGGTTTACGATGCGTGCTTTCTCAAGGAACTCTTCTTTTGTACACATCTGTGCCCACTGGAACGGAGTAAATGGCTTCGGTACAAAGAAGGATGTACTTGCAACAACCTGTACCTTACCCTGTCTCTTCTCCTTCGGCACTTCATCGAAGAATACTTCTGTGATTTTTTCAGAAAGAAGTGCGATACCTTCGCAGTCCTCTACAGTCTCTGTCGGCTGACCGAGCATGAAATACAGTTTCACACGGTTCCATCCGCCGCGGAATGCTTCTGCTGCGCCATTTAAGATATCTTCCTCTGTCAGGCCTTTATTGATCACATCACGCATTCTCTGTGTTCCGCCTTCCGGAGCGAATGTAAGGCTGCTCTTCTTCACATCCTGTACTTTGCTCATAACGTCAAGGGAGAATGCATCGATACGAAGGGACGGAAGGGAAACATTGACACCTTTTCCATGGAACTCATCTACAAGATAAGTAACCATCTCTTCGATATCTGTATAGTCACTGGAACTTAAGGAACTTAAGGAGATCTCCTCGTGTCCTGTGCTCTTCAACATCTTATAAGCTAACTCTTTCAGATACTCTACGTTCTTTTCACGGAGCGGCTTGTAGATCTGTCCTGCCTGACAGAAACGGCAGCCACGGATACAGCCACGCATGATCTCAAGAACCACACGGTCCTGAGTTACTTTGATAAACGGAACCAAAGGTTTCTCCGGATATACTTCGTTAGCAAAATCCATAACCAGAACTTTTTCTACGGTTTCCGGAGCTTCCGGACAGTTCGGCTTAAAGCTCTTTAATGTTCCGTCCTCATTGTACTCTACATCGTAAAGAGACGGAACATAAATACCTTTGATCTGAGCTGCTGCTTTTAAGAACTGCTCTCTGGAATCACCGCGTTTTTTGGACTCTTTGTAGGTTTCGATCAGCTGTGCATATACAACTTCACCTTCACCAATGTAGAACATATCAAAGAATTCAGCAATCGGTTCCGGGTTGTAAGAACACGGACCGCCGCCGATCACGATCGGATGTTCCCAAGTACGATCCGCAGCGTGAAGCGGGATCTGAGAAAGGTCTAACACCTGTAAAATGTTCGTGTAGCTCATCTCATACTGTAATGTAATACCAAGGAAATCAAAATCCTTAACCGGATCCTGGGACTCTAATGCAAAGAGCGGGATCTGCTCTTCACGCATGATCTTATCTAAATCTGTCCACGGAGAGTATACTCGCTCACAATAAGTATCTTCTCTGCGATTGAACATATCATAGAGGATCTGGATACCCAGATGGGACATACCAATATCATAAACATCCGGGAAACACATAGCGAAACGGACATCGACTTTGCTCGGATCCTTTACAACCATGTTAATCTCGCCACCGATGTATCTTGCCGGCTGACTTACCGACAGAAGAACTTCATCACTTAATGCTAATTTTCTCATAGTTTATCCTTTTCTAAAATGAAATATCATAATCAAACATTTATAGTATAGCATAATATGTTCAATTACTCCATAGCTTTTTATTCCTTATGCTTTCGTTGTCTCATGGATCCACCTTCCGCTCAGCAGTCTGGAAACACACCATGCTGATTTGATCACATAGTCCGCTCTTAATGCCAGCATAGTCAGCCATGCAGGCCAGCTGAGGAGCAATCCTCCTGCTGCGCCAAGAGGTATGGAAACAAGCCACATGAACAGGATATCTGCGATCATCAGGAATTTTGTATCTCCGCCGCCGCGAAGGACACCTTTGGTCATAACAGACTGGATAGCCTGGAAGAAAACGATCACAACGTAGGCATTCATAAGTTGTCTTGTAACATGGATCGTTTCTTCTGTCAGTGAGTATACAGAGATTGTCATCGGACCAAAGATATAGACAAGGATTGCACTGACAATACCAAACACAATACTTAAGAAATAGAAAGTTTCTCCCTGTTCCATCGCTTTCTTTTTATCACCCTGGCCGATGGTATTTCCGGTAATAATACCGGAGGCATTGGATACACCCTGAATAATGACTGTACATAAGCGATCCACCACCATACAAATGGAGTTTGCAGCTACAACCGCAGCTCCCATGTGTCCAAGAATTACGGAGACAAGGTTTCCGCCGAGAGCCAGAAGACCATCACTGACCAATACCGGAGCACCAAGGCGGAAATAGTTTTTATAGAATAAGGCTGACGGATTCTTCATGAGATGTTTCACACGAAGTCCCAGTCTCTTATCGATCACTAAAATATAAACAAAGGTAACAATGAATTCAGAAAGTCGTGCAAAGAATGTTCCCAGAGCCGCACCTGCGATCTCCATACGCGGAGCTCCAAATTTACCGAAGATAAAGGTATAGTTGGCTAAGATATTTACCACAAAGGATACGATGGAAACATACAATCCAAGTTTTGCTTTTCCGACTGACCGCATCAGCTGTGCACATACCAGGCTGGTTCCATGGAAGAAGAAAATAAATGCCGTGATTTTTAAATACTTCACGCCTTCTTCTATTACATTAGCTTCATTGGTATAGATCGACATGATCTGTGATGGGATAATTAAAGTTAAAATCATAAAGAATATCGCGACAGCCGTTGCCAGGCGAAATGCCATGCTAAATGTCTCGCGAACTTTATCTTTATCATTAGCTCCCCAGTACTGAGCGGAAAGTACACTGGAACCTCCGATAATTCCCATGCACATGATTGTAAAGAAATTATAATACTGATTGGCAAGACTGGATGCGGACAGCTGGATCTCACCAAAGGAGCCGAGCATCATGGTATCCAGCATGTTAACGCCCATGTTAATGGCCTGCTGCATGGCAACCGGCAACATAATGGAAAGTACCTTTCGATAAAAATCTTTATCTTTTACAATAGTTAATGTTCTCATATTGAAAAATCACCTTATGAAAGAACCCGGCGCCACATGGACGCCGGATCTGTTATTTGCAATATGTAATGCCAATATCAATTAGTTCTTCTTAACATCTTTGAACTTCTGAGCGATCTTGATAAGAAGCTCTACAGTTTTCTCCATGGACTGGATGCAGATGAACTCATATTTGCCGTGGTAGTTGTGGCCGCCTGTGCAAAGGTTCGGACACGGAAGACCTCTGTAAGAAAGTCTTGCACCGTCTGTACCGCCACGAACCGGGCTGATGTACGGAGTATCGATGCCAAGCTCTTTGAATGCTTCTGCAGCGATATCAAGTAAGAACATGTGCGGAAGAATCTTCTCTGCCATGTTGTAGTAGGAATCGTTCATCTTGATCTCTACTGTGCCCTCACCATATTTTGCATTTAAGAATGCAACAACCTGGTTTACCAGAGCTTTTCTGTTCTCGAAGATCTCCATGGAATGGTCACGGATGATGTAGTTCATCACTGTGTTCTCTACATTACCTTCCATGTTGTTTAAGTGGAAGAAACCTTCGTACATCTCTGTGTACTGCGGTCTGTCAAATGCCGGAAGCATGTTATCGAATTCCATAGCGATCTGTACGGAGTTTTTCATCTTCGCTTTAGCGCTGCCCGGATGAATGTTCTGGCCATGTACAAATACTCTTAAGGAAGCTGCGTTGAACGTCTCATATTCCATGGAACCCCAAGCGCCGCCGTCAACTGTATATGCGAAGTCTGCGCCGAAACCTTCTACGTCAAAGTTATCTACGCCGTGACCGATCTCTTCGTCCGGTGTGAATGCAACTTTGATTGTACCATGCGGGATCTCCGGATGATTGATGAGGTACTCAGCCATGCACATGATCTCTGCGATACCAGCCTTGTCATCTGCACCAAGTAATGTATGACCGTCAGCTGTAATAAGATCCTGACCGATGTAATCTTTCATGAACGGGAACATGGACGGGCTTAATACGAACTCTGTATCACCTAATTTGATGTCGCTGCCATCGTAGTTTGTGATGATCTGCGGATTTGTCGGATCATCCGGATAATCCGGAGATGTATCCATGTGTGCAAGGAAACCGATTG
>JAFYOD010000210.1 GCA_017556515.1 Lachnospiraceae bacterium | reverse complement strand
TACTGTCACAAACACATCTTCTGCATCCGTTCTCGGTAAAACTGCAACGACTTCCAATCCTTCCAACAGTTCCATCGGCATATCTTTTGCGCTGTGAACTGCCGCATCAAAACGGTCTGCCAGGATACCTTCCTCAAATTCGGAAATAAATACACCTTTTCCGCCAAACTCAGTCAATGCACGATCCAGGATCTTATCTCCGGTTGTCACAATTGGAACAATCTCGACCTGAAGTCCTGGTTCTGCTTCTTTTAATGCCTCAGCAACCATCATGGTCTGCGCCATAGCAAGTTTACTTTTTCTGGTTCCCAGTCGAATAGTTCTTGCCTGATTTTTTACAGTCATATCCTGACTCCTTATTGCTAAATATAATAAAGCTGTGGCAGATGTCTGCCACAGCTTATTACCTGCTTTGATTTAAAAATCAATTATCTGATTTCTTTCTTTCCGCCCATGTACGGCTGTAAAGCTTCCGGAATACGGATAGAACCGTCAGCCTGTAAGTTGTTCTCTAAAAATGCAATAAGCATACGCGGCGGAGCAACTACTGTATTATTTAATGTATGAGCAAAGTACTTCTTGCCGTCTTCGCCGTTTACACGGATTTTCAGACGTCTAGCCTGTGCATCGCCAAGGTTGGAACAGCTACCTACCTCGAAGTACTTCTGCTGTCTCGGAGACCAAGCCTCAACGTCGATAGACTTCACTTTGAGGTCTGCAAGGTCACCGGAGCAACACTCAAGTGTACGTACCGGAATATCTAAGGAACGGAATAAATCTACTGTGTTCTGCCATAATACGTCAAACCACTTCGGAGACTCTTCCGGCTTACATACAACGATCATTTCCTGTTTCTCGAACTGGTGGATTCTGTAAACACCACGCTCCTCGATACCGTGAGCACCTTTCTCCTTACGGAAGCACGGAGAATAGCTTGTTAATGTCTTCGGAAGTTCTGCTTCCGGAACGATTGTATCGATGAATTTACCGATCATGGAATGCTCACTTGTACCGATCAGGTAAAGATCCTCACCTTCGATCTTGTACATCATAGCTTCCATCTCAGCAAAGCTCATAACGCCTGTAACAACGTCGCTTCTGATCATAAACGGCGGGATGCAGTATGTGAAACCGCGGTCGATCATGAAATCTCTTGCGTAAGAGATAACTGCAGAGTGAAGTCTTGCAATATCGCCCATCAAGTAGTAGAAACCGTTACCTGCTACTTTTCTTGCGGCGTCAAGGTCGATACCTGCGAATTTCTCCATGATCTCTGTGTGGTACGGGATCTCGAACTCCGGAACTACCGGCTCGCCGTACTTCTGTACTTCTACGTTCTCAGAATCGTCTTTACCGATCGGAACTGTCGGATCAATGATGTTCGGAATTGTCATCATGATCTTCTTAACTCTTGCCTCGAGGTCTTTTTCCATCTCCTCTAACTCTGCAAGACGAGAAGCTGCAGCTGCAACCTGCTTTTTCACTTCTTCTGCTTCCTCTTTTTTGCCCTGACCCATTAACATACCGATCTGCTTGGAGATCTTATTTCTGTTGGCACGAAGATCATCAGCCTCTTTTTTAACTTTACGGCTCTCTTCGTCGAGTGCAATTACTTCATCAACTAACGGAAGTTTATTATCCTGGAATTTGTTGCGGATATTCTGCTTAACGATTTCCGGATTTTCTCTAACAAATCTTAAATCTAACATGTTACTATCTCCTTTATTCCTCCTGTGCGAACCGACACAGGTACTTTATCTCTGCCATCTGTATCTCACAAACATCTTATGATCACAGAACACTTATCTTAAAATATAGCACATTTCGTTTCGAATGAAAAGAGGATTTTCTTTATCTTTTTACAAGTTTACCAAGAATCTCCTCAAAGCAAACACCGTTACTATGTGGAATGTCCAGTTCATCTGACTTTACGATACAGTCTCTGACAAATCTGGCTGCCTTCTCAGTAGCAGTTTTAAGACTGCTTCCATTTAATACTGCACCTGCAAGAACGGAGGAGAATACATCTCCTGTACCCGGTCTCTGGTTTCCGGCACTTTTCACTTTCACGAACTCAGCCTCTTGTTTTCCATGTTCCAAAACTACATTGGTAAAGAAATTTCCTTCTCTTACACCGGTAATTACAACCGATTTAGCGCCCATCAGCCGGAGCATACTCGCCATGTTGAGAAGTTCTTTTCTTGTCCATCCTTTATCTTTGTATGGTGTTCCGGTCAAAATACAAGCCTCTGTCACATTCGGTGTCGCTACATCTGCATATCCGACCAGCTGTTTCATCTCTTCACACATTTCTTCTGTGTAAGTGGCATATATTTTACCGTGATCTCCCATGACCGGATCCACAATAATCAGGGTATCTTCATTGCGGAAATGTTCTACAAATTCAAGTACGATCTCAATCTGTTCTGCTGATCCAAGAAAACCGGTGGAGATCGCATCAAAATCTAAACCAAGTTCGATCCATTTTCCAATATATGAACGCATCTTGTCTGTATAATCATCGAAGAAATATACAGGAAATTCGGTATGGTTAGAGAGGATCGCGGTCGGTACCGGACAACTCTGAATTCCCATTATAGATAAAATGGGATGAGCCACTGTCAAAGAACAGCGGCCGTATCCGGATAAATCATTGATAACTGCTATTTTTTTCTGTCTGTATCGTTCCATAATCTCATCCCTCTGAGCATATTCTCATGTCTTTCAAAGACAGATCAGTCCACAGATTCCACACAGACCAGGATGCCTTCTTTGATTTTGATCGCTGCTGTCTCATCCTGAATCTCGTTGCTGACACAAAGACTTGGATTTTTCAAAATTGAAATGTCTTTATCCTGCAGCGGATATTTGAATCCTGTCAATGTAATTCCTTTTACTGTTTCTGTAATAGGAAGAAATGATACATATCTTCCATACTGTCTGCTTTTAGAAAAATTATACTCGTTATTATGCTCAGAATCAAGAATATAGATCCGATTCTTTGCATCATAACAATTTGCTTGAAGTCCTTTTTTTCTCTCATGCACCAATAAATGAATATTGGAGAGTTCATGATCCAGACGGCCTCCGAGTGCTCCAAGAACATCTACTTCCTGAAATCCGGCCTCTCGTATTCTCCGAAAAGCAAGCTCCGTATCGGTCTCATCTTTCTCCGGTTTATGAATCTCGATCTGATACTCCGGATCCGAAAGATAAGACTGGATCTTCTCACGTCCAAATGTATCAAAGTCTCCTACCAGAAGATCCGGATGGATTCCAAGTTCCAGACAAGCTGAAAATCCCGCATCTGCAGCCACGATGTAATCGTATTTGCGTGCGCTGATAAAGTTTTTTGCAAACAAAAGGTCCAGAGGACCGCCGGAAATCAATAAACATGTTTTCATTCTTATTCGCCCCCTGGACCTGATTTACTTATTCGTACTCTTTAAAGATTTCAAGGAATTCTTTTGTATTGGCAGCTGC
>JAFYOD010000209.1 GCA_017556515.1 Lachnospiraceae bacterium | reverse complement strand
GTATCTATAAGGATGGCTGTGAACTGTTCCGCAAACGTATGGAATGCGCGATCATGTTAGAGGCATTAAAAGCAGTAGGAAACGACTAATGAATACACCGATTTGTGATTTTGTCCGTACTTATGCGGACAGTAAACAACTTCGATTCCACATGCCCGGTCATAAAGGTTCCGGTGCACTGGGAATCGAGCATATCGATATCACAGAAATTGAAGGCGCTGATGTATTATATCGTGCAGAAGGAATTATCAAAGAGAGCGAGCAGAATGCTTCCGCTCTTTTTGGTACTGCCCTCACAAAATATTCTACAGAAGGCTCTTCCTTGTCCATCCGTGCCATGTTGTATCTGGCAATGTTGTATGCAAAATCCATTGGCCGTGAACCTCGGATCTTAGCCGGCCGCAATGCGCATCATACATTTATGACCGCCGCTGCCCTTTTGGACCTTCAAGTGAGCTGGCTGTATCCGGAGCACTGGGAAAATCTGGTTTCCTGTGAGATCACTCCGGAATATCTGGAACGTGTGCTCTGCTCTCAGACAAAACCTGCAGCTGTATACATCACAAGCCCGGATTATTTAGGAAATGTTGCAGATATTGCAGGACTCAGCGCTGTTTGTCAGAAGCATGAAGTGCTGCTCCTGGTAGACAATGCGCACGGCGCATACTTAAATTTCTTACCGAAAAACAGACATCCGATCGCACTCGGAGCCGACATTTGCTGTGACTCCGCTCACAAAACATTACCGGTTCTGACCGGCGGCGGTTACCTGCATATTTCCAAACATGCACCTGAGATGTTTCGTCAGAATGCCGAAAAAGCACTGTCACTGTTTGCTTCCACAAGCCCGTCCTATCTGATCATGCAGTCCTTGGATGCAGCAAATCGATATCTGGCGGATGGCTACGCAGAGAAGCTGGCGAATTATATTCCGCTGATTGATGAGTTGAAACAGCAGCTGGCAGATTTCGGATACACATTACTTGGCAATGAACCGTTAAAAATTACGATTGCACCGAAGAATCTTGGCTATACCGGAGAGGAACTGGCCGGGCTCCTTGCAAAAGATCGCATTGTCTGTGAATTTGCAGACCCGGATTTTGTAGTCTTCATGTTGACTCCGGAGATTTCCAAAGATGCTCTCGATCATTTGGCGCACACTCTGTGCACAGTTCCGCATAAAGAGGCGATTGATACAAAACCACCAATGCCTTCGAAACCGGAGCCGATCTGCTCTATCCGTGATGCTCTTTTTGCGACTTCAAAAGAAGCTGCGATTCAGAACAGCCTTGGACAGACTTTGGCAAGCACCAGAATCTCCTGCCCGCCTGCGATCCCGATCGTGGTGTGTGGAGAAAAGATTGATGAAGATGCGATCCGATGTTTTGAGTATTATGGCGTAGAGATGTGCCAGATTATAAAAGAATAATAAAAAAGCGATGGATGACCAATAGTTGGATCATACATCGCTTTTTCTTATTTTCGATCAAGTCGGCACACTGTCTCGACATGTCCGCTCATCGGGAACATATCAACCGGGCGTACACGTTTCACTTCGTATCCATTTTCACAGAGATATTTAATATCTCGCGCCAATGTAGAGGAATCGCAGCTTACATAGACTACTTTCTTTGGAGCCATCTTAAGGATAGTGTCCAGGCAAACAGAGTCGCAGCCCTTACGCGGCGGATCCACAACGATCACATCGGCATATACCTGATTCTTTTCATACTACTCCGGAAGAACTTCTTCTGCTTTTCCTACAAAGAACTCTACATTTTTAATTCCGTTGCGTTCTGCATTTGCACGTGCATCATCGATCGCCTCCGGAATGATCTCAACACCGTATACTTTTCCGGCTTTCTGAGCCAGGAAAGAGGAAATCGTTCCGATACCGCAGTAAAGATCCCAAACGGTCTCTCCGCCGGAAAGATCTGCATATTCTAAAGCAGTTCCGTACAGGCGCTCGGTCTGAATCGGATTTACCTGATAGAAAGACAACGGAGAAATACGGTACTCGATATTTCCAATCTTATCGGTAATGTATCCCGGACCATAGAGATTGATGATCTCAGTACCCATGATTACATTTGTTTTCTCTTTATTGACAGAGAGAGAAATGCTTGCCACATTCATCGGACGTTTCAGCAAGCGCTCCACCATCTC
>JAFYOD010000208.1 GCA_017556515.1 Lachnospiraceae bacterium | reverse complement strand
TTCTTTTTATATACTTTTATCAGATTTAAATTCGCAATTCAGGAGAAAAACATTATGTTCCGTATGTGGGGAAAACTCTGGAAAGACAACCACCTTTTAAAAGATTACGTAGCTGAAAATTCCGATTATTCCATGACTCGAACCGCCATGGTCTTTCAGGCCGTGGAAGAGATCTGTCAGGAACTGGATCTCAGTCAGCCGATCTGGCTCGACTCCAACATCAAAGAATTTCAGCGTATCGCACGAACCAGATTTCGCAAAGACAGCTTTATCGAATCCATTGACTTTGACTACTTAGAGATTCACGTGATCGAAGAATTGTATTAAAAAGAAAGAGGAATGAAATCCAGCGATTTCACTCCTCTTATTTTTAGGTCAAATATTCCTGCAGCAGCTCTCCAAGAATCTTCAAATCCTCCGGATTCAGTTCCTTTTTTGTTCGTACGGACTCATCTGCCTCCTTATTTTCCATCGCCTTTCCGTTTATCCCGGTTCCAGTCTGCTCTCGGCTGGCCGCGATCTGCTCCAGACTCTGCTTCAATCCATCAATGCTTTTCCGCAATTCCTCTTCCGATACCAGATTTCGCTTCTCCTTCCCTCCTGTATTACCTGTTACGATCGGTTCATTTCGTTTTCTTTTTTTACTTAATGCAGAAACCAACGGAAGTTTCTTTCCCTGATCCGCATCTTGCACACTCACTGCCGGTTCTGCGACCACCTTCAGTTTCTTCTCTGCAGACTTATCCACACTTCTAAAATAATGAGGCGTGTTATCCACATAATCCACCAGACAATCCATCAACTGTTGACGCTTCAAAGAAATGTTCACACTGTTGTCCACCAGTACCATAAATAAGCCTGTCAGAATTCCCATGGTACCATACAGTACAATATAGTAGGAATCACAACGATACCAATAAGCACCAAACGCAGCGAGGCCTCCGATCAGAAAACATAAGATCATTGCCTGCACCGCAAGGTTGTCCCACCCGTCCAAGGACAGTTTCATAAAACGAAAACTATACATCTGTTTCTCTATGTACGCATTTGTATTTCGGATTCCATGACTCAACATGAGCATATTTTCTGTCCTCTGTCGGAACAGCCGCAGATTTCGATTCTTTGTCAGTGCCATGTTTCCGGTTTCTTTCACTAATCTTTTGTAGAGGCCGCTTGTCACAAGCTTGCTGATCACGCCCAGGCCACACACAGTCGCCAACACGTATAATACTTTTCCTGTCTGTAAAAACTGTAACATAAATTGCTTCCCCTTTCTTTTTTGGCTTTGCGCCATATCGTGATCCCTATTATAACCACCTCGAAAAAATTTGAGAAGCCCTCGGGGCCGAGAATCGTTCGTCAAATAGCGGGAGAAATCGGGAAACAAAACACCCGGTCAAAAGATTTCTCCTTCAACCGGGCCTTAGTTCTTCTATAAAATATGTACAATTACAGAGCTTCGATCATAGCAGCCATCAGACGAACGGAGTTCTTAACTGCCTTTGCTTCAAACTCACTGTAGTCCATGTTTGCACTGTCATCTGCCTTATCAGAGATCGCACGAACTACCAGATACGGAATGTTATTGAGGTAAGCTGCCTGCGCGATCGCAGCACCTTCCATCTCTGTACAGTACGCATCAAAGTTATCCTGAATCCAGTTCTTCTTCTCTTTGCTGCTGATGAACTGATCACCACTTGCAACACGTCCGCAGAACACCTGAATATCCGGGTTCGCCTTCTTGCTGCATTCCTCAGCTAATACTCTTAACTTCTCATCCGCCGGAAACTCCTTAATACCCATCTGCGGAATCTCGCCGAGCGGGTAACCGAAACCAGTCGCATCCACATCATGCTGAACTGCAACCGTCGCAAGAACGATATCTCCGATGTTGATCTCATTTCTTAAGGAACCTGCAATACCTGTATTGATAATTCCTTCTACCTGATAACGATCCACAAGGATCTGGCTGCAGATACCTGCATTTACCTTACCAATACCAGAACGAACAACTACAACCTCTTTACCCTTAATGGTACCCTGATAAAAAGTCATACCAGCCACAGTCTGCGCCTGCGGATTTTCCATCATCTCACGAAGTTCCTTAACCTCAACTTCCATTGCACCAATAATACCAAGCATTCTATTTTCCTCCTAAAATCACTCTATGTCCATATACACAATACTCATATACGCCAAGTATATCAGAAATCACAAAACTTGACAATATCGACCCCATACGGGTATAAT
>JAFYOD010000207.1 GCA_017556515.1 Lachnospiraceae bacterium | reverse complement strand
GTATGAGCAGGATGCGAAAAAGGTGAGCATCTGTTTCGAACTTCCGCATACGAGCGGAAGTCTGTATAATATTCTTTCGCATATTATATATAATGATCTGAATATGTGTAAGATCGAATCCCGGCCGATTCCGGATCGTAACTGGGAATATCATTTTTTTGTGGATTTTGAAGGAAATCTGGGTGACAGTTCAGTAAAAAATGCGATTCGTGGAATTATGGAAGAAGCAGTGAATTTTAAGATTTTAGGAAATTATTAGGAGGCAGAGTATGAAACCATATGTGATTACAACAGACAGCTGTGCAGATTTGCCGGAGTCCTGGTTACAGAAACATGAAGTCAGGATGGTATGGCTCTCCTGTCTGCTGGATGGAGAAGTATATAATGATACGAATCCGTTATCGGCAGAAGAACTATATGCAAAGCTCCGTGAGGGCGCGATGCCGACAACTTCACAGGTGAATCCGGATCAGGCGAGAGCAATGTTTGAACCGATTTTAAAAGAAGGAAAGGATATTCTTCATATTGCATTTTCTTCGGGCTTAAGCGGAAGCTGTCAAAGTGCCGTGATCGCCGCTGGAGAACTGATGGAGGAATATCCGGAGCGTAAGATTATCGTTGTCGATTCGTTGATGGCAGCCAGTGGGCAGGGGCTTCTGGTGTGCAGAGCAGTCCAGAAAAAAGAAGATGGCATGTCTCTGGATGATCTGGCAGCATGGTGTGAGGAGAATAAAGGAAACGTAGCGGCATATGTACTGGTGGATGATCTGTTCCATCTGCAAAGAGGCGGCCGGGTATCCAAAAGCAGTGCGATCCTGGGTTCCATGGTTGGCATTAAGCCAATTCTGCGTGTCGATGAGGATGGAAAGCTGGAGGTCATCGGTAAGATCCGAGGACGCAAAAAAGCAATCCAGACAATCCTTGAGAAGATCACATCCAATATTCAAGAGGGTGAAACGACGATTTTTATCTCTCATGGAGATTGTCTGGAAGAAGCAGAGCAGATGCGCAGCAGACTGGTGGAGGAATACGGGATCCAGGAGACTATGGTCAATGTTCTGGGACCAGTGATCGGTGCGCATACCGGTGCCGGTATGCTGGCAATCTTTGCATTTTGTAATGACAGAAAATAATATCAGGTTCTTGCGTTTTTCAGATCTTCCAGATGGCTGTATGGAATTGTGAGATTTTTAAAACGACCTGTTCCAAGAGAGATGTCTGGTTTGTTCTTCCCATGAAAATCAGATCCTCCGGTGATAAGCAGGTCGTATTTTTGTGCAATGGCACTCATAAATGTGGTTTCATTTCCCTTGTTCATCACATAGACGGCTTCAATTCCCATGAGTCCGGCTTCTTTCAGTTCCTCGATCAGCGCATAGAGCTGTTTTCTGGACAGAGAATAGAGAAGGGGATGAGCGAGTATCGGGATACCTCCATATTCCAGAATGAGCTGAATGGCATCTTTTGGAGTGATCTGTTCTTTGGGAATAAAGCATGGTGCATGGTCTCCCAGATATTTGTCAAATGCAATATTACGGGTCTGAACGTATTTTTCTTCCACCATCCAGGCTGCCATGTGAGCACGGGTGATGACTGCATCTGGAAAACGGGTCTGTAATGCTTCTAATGTGATCGGAAATCCGGTATATTCCCGGATACGGGCACACATTTTTTCATTACGGCTGTCACGGGCATCGATGAATTCCTGAAGTTTTTGTTGGAATCCAGTATTCTGATAATCTATAAAATATCCCAGAATATGGATATCCC
>JAFYOD010000027.1 GCA_017556515.1 Lachnospiraceae bacterium | reverse complement strand
CTTACACTCCAGCGATTCCTCAATATCCTGATGGATGCCATGGGACAGCTTTTCTTCTCTCTCAGCGTATCCATGGGTATCATGGTTACATACGGTTCTTACGTAAAGAAAGAAACAAACTTAAGTAAATCCATCAGCCAGATCGAATTCTGCGATACTTTCGTCGCACTTCTGGCAGGTATGATGATCATTCCGGCCGTTTACGTTTTCATGGGTCTGGAAGGTATGGAATCCGGAGCAAAACTGATGTTTATCTCCCTTCCGAAAGTGTTCGAATCCATGGGCGCTGCAGGCGGTATCATCGGACTTATCTTCTGCACTATGGTTGCTTTCGCAGCTCTGACATCCTGCGTTTCCATCTTAGAAACTCTCGTTGCCAGCTGCTCCAAGATGTTCAATGCTTCCCGTGAGAAGATGTGCATCATCATCAGCTTACTGGCTGCCGCAGGTGCAACGATCATCTGTCTTGGCTACAACGTACTCTATTTCGAAGTAAATCTTCCGAATGGCGCCATGAACCAGCAGCTGTTAGACGTTTTCGATTATTTCGCAAACAACGTATTAATGCCGCTGATCAGCCTTCTCTCCTGTATTCTCATCGGCTGGGTTGTAAAACCGAACTGGATCGCAGAGGAAATGGAGCGAAACGGACATAAGTTCAGCAGAAAAGCTCTGTACATCGTTATGATCAAATACATTGCTCCGGTACTTATGGCTATCCTGTTCGTTCAGTCCACAGGTATTTTAAATCTGTTTACAAACTAATCAAGCAATAAAAAAGAGTGTTGATTTCCACTGATCTCTCAGTCGGAAACCGACACTCTCTTTTTATTTATTATCAATTATCCTAAAAATCCTAAATGCTCAAGTAAGATCTTTGTTCCCATCAGAACCAGGATCACACCACCTGCAAGCTCTGCTTTGGATTTGTACTTGGAACCGAATACATTACCAACTTTCACACCGATGGAAGAAAGTGTAAATGTGATCGCACCAATGAAGAATACTGCCCAGAAGATATTTACATGTAAGAATGCAAATGTTACACCGATTGCAAGCGCATCAATACTTGTTGCGATTGCAAGCGGGATCATAGCGCCAAAACCAAAAGAGCTGTCCAGTGTCTCACAGTCTGTGTCTCTGGATTCTTTGATCATGTTGAAACCGATCAGTCCTAAGAGTACGAATGCTACCCAGTGGTCAATGCTTACGATCATCTCTTCGAACTGGCTTCCGAGTAAGTAGCCGATAAACGGCATCAGACCCTGGAATCCTCCGAAATACACACCACAAGTCAGCGCATGGCTCAGTTTCATCTTCGGTACAGAAAGACCTTTACATACAGATACTGCAAATGCGTCCATGGAAAGTCCCACGGCAATGACAAAAAGTTCTGCTAAACCCATCTTGGATTTCCTCCTAATTGTAAAAATGAATATAATTGCTTCGGCGTGTTGTGGGCACAAAAAAAGACCCACCTGTCCCGTCGGACAGATAAGTCTCATCATTTCAAGCGAAGCCAGGATCAACTCCAGTATG
>JAFYOD010000206.1 GCA_017556515.1 Lachnospiraceae bacterium | reverse complement strand
TCACTACTGTGCACACCACGAAGAATAAATTTCTAACAAAAAAGAGGTTATCCAAATAGGATAGCCTCTTTTTTGACTTTATATAAAACCATTCAGCGTGTTGATCACCCCGATCATCACATAGGTGAACAACATCATAAATATTACAATTGCAGTGACAACCATTGTGATCATCTTCTTACGCGCCTGTCCGATATTACTGGTTGGCTTTGTTTTCGCCGCTGTATTTGCCGTCGGTTTTCTCTGTGTCATTTGAGAAGCAGGTTTTACCCCCTGTGCTTTCTGCATCATCCGCGTCCGGATCTCATCTTTCTTCGCTTCCATTTCATGAGCTGTCATTCGTTTCGCAGATTTTCTCACTTCCACATCATGATACGTACAGGCATGTTCAAATTCCGGATGTCTTCTATTTAAATAATAGTCAACCTCCTGCTCGATCGGCTTCCAAACAATCTTTCTGCAGCCTTTACAGTAAATGCCTTCGATTGGCTGATCACAACACGGACAGATTTTCATTTTCATAGGCATCGCACCTCATTCCGTTAGATCTTGATCTTCATCCATTTCTCGCTCTTGAATCTCCACTGTGTCAGGACAAATCTGGCAAACTGATCAAACACAACACCGTACCAGATTCCGATGATTCCGAAATTCATCACATAACACAACAAATAAGAAAATGTCGGACGAATAAAGGTAATACTGAAGATCGATGCTTTTGTCGTAAACTTCACGTCTCCGGCACCGCGCAGACATCCCATGTAGATAACCTGAGAGATCTGAAGCAGTACGATCACAGTCAACACACGCATGATCTGCACACCCATCGCTATGATGTGCGCTTCCTCGAAGAACATGCCAAAATACCACTCACCAAACAGCAGATAAATACAGGATAAAATGATGGAAATGATATTTCCCATTCGCTGGCAAATGGTTCCGTAGGACTTCGCCAGATCCGGTCGTAATTCTCCAAGGCTTCGACCACAAAGAGCAACGGCTGCCACCTGCATACCGTCACCAAAGGAGAAGGACAGACTCATCACGTTCATGCCAACTTGATGGGCTGCAAATGCTTCTGTACCAAGATTGGCCACCATCATAGAAACAGTCAAGAAACCGATTCGTACAAAAAGCTGTTCCACAAATACATTGGAACCGATTCGCAGCATATTTTTCGCCGGAGCCAGTGCGATCTTCACTTTTTCCTTTATGATAAAAGGAATGCTGACAAAATTATCTTTCGGGAGCAGTGAACAGATGCTCATGCCGCAGGCTACAACCGTACCAAATACGGTTGCCAATGCTGCACCGGTAATTCCAAGAGCCGGGAAACCAAACTTACCATTGATCAGTAAATAGTTTCCGATCATGTTCACGATGTTTGATGTCACATTCGTACGCATCGCGATCTTGGTATTGCCCGCACCACGCTGAGCCGCATTGATCGCCATGGAGATGATATTAAACATCATTCCGCCCATAATGATCCGATAATAAAGAACTGCATTATCAAGGGTGTCTTCCTGCGCACCGCAGAACTTGATGATCGGTTCTGCAAATGTCACAGCCGCGATGCTGACGATGGTTCCCACCACAAGTGCAAATGCGATAGCCATTAAAAGGACCTGATTCGCACCGTATCGGTCTTTTTCTCCTCGTCTTCTCGCCACCAGCGCTGAAACTGAAACGTTCATGGCCATGAAAATACACAGTCCGATAAACTTCGGCTGCGTGGTCAGACCAACCGCTGCCACGGCAGACGCTCCCAGAGAACTTACCATCCAGGAGTCCACCATACCTGCAAAGGAAATAAAGAACGATTCCATTACTGCCGGCCAGGCCATATGAAATGCTGTACGGTAGCCTTCCTTATCTCCTCCCCAGAATCCAACTTTTTTTATCTCTTGTACATTTGTTTCCATACTTACTATCCTTATTTTAGAAGAACTTCATCTTCTTTGCCATCTCCACAAACTCGTGATTGTTCTTAGTCTTTGCGAAAAGATCCAAAACCTTCTCCACGGATTCCTCCGGTTTCAGGGAGTTGGTCGCCTTTCTCACACAATCCACGGCCTCCGCCTCTTCTCTGGTCAGAAGCAGATCATCTCTACGTGTACCGGATTTCAGAATATCGATTGCCGGGAAGATTCTCTTCTCAGAAAGCTTTCTGTCAAGCACCAGCTCCATGTTACCGGTACCTTTGAATTCCTCATAAACCACATCATCCATACGACTTCCTGTGTCTACAAGGGCAGTTGCAAGGATTGTCAGACTTCCGCCCTCTCTCATATTACGCGCCGCACCAAAGAAACGTTTCGGCATATGAAGAGCCGCCGGGTCAAGACCGCCGGAAAGTGTACGTCCACTCGGAGCAACCACCATGTTGTATGCACGTGCCAGACGAGTGATACTGTCTAATAAGATCATAACATCACGTCCATGCTCTACCAAACGTTTCGCACGTTCGATTACCATTTCGGACACACGTTTATGACGATCCGGAAGCTCATCGAATGTGGAGTAGATCACTTCTACATTTTCTCCGATAACAGATTCTTTGATATCTGTTACTTCCTCCGGTCGCTCATCGATCAGAAGGATGATCAGATGCATATCCGGATAATTGTGTGTGATCGCTTTTGCAACCTGCTTTAACAGAGTTGTCTTACCTGCTTTTGGCGGAGATACGATCATGCCTCGCTGGCCTTTACCGATCGGAGCCAGAAGGTCCATCACACGCATCGCCGTTGTATTCTTCTCTCCGCGAACTTCCAAACTCAATCTTTCATTCGGGAAGATCGGAGTCAGATCCTCAAAGTTCGGACGGCGCTCTGCCATATGAACCGGATAGCCATTGATCGTTGTAATATATAATAATGCTGCAAATTTCTCTGTTGCTGTTTTTACTCTGCGGCTTCCACGGATGATATCGCCTGTCTTCATATTAAAACGGCGGATCTGGGACGGCGCCACATATACATCATTTTCACCCGGAAGGAAATTCTCACAACGAATGAATCCAAAGCCGTCCGGCATAACTTCCAGGATACCGTTCGCCTCAATACCGGAATCCAGGTCCTGAAGGTCAGACTTCGGATCTGCTGCCGGTGTACGCTCTGTCTGACTGCGCTCATTATTTCTCGGCTGAGGCTTCTCCTTCTCCGCAGCCTCACAAAGTTTATCGATCAGTTCGGATTTTCTCAAAACAGTAATATTTTTAATTCCCTGACTTTTTGCCAGTTCGCGTAATTGTGCTAATGGCAGTGTTTCCAATTTATCTCGCATATAAGCACTCCTTTTTATGTTGTTGGTTATCATTGGAAAATTTCAAGATCCTTGAAAGAACATAGAAAATAGAATTACAAATATAATATCTATTCATCATTATAACCCCTCTCAAACAATTTGGAAAGCTTATTTTTGATATTATTCCTCTGCCTCTCTTCGGATCCAATCCATGTGCTCATTGATCTGCTTCTCATATCCCATCTCAGTCGGATAATAGAACTTCTCCTGTTCCATTCCGTCCGGGAGGTACTGCTGTTTCACATAATGGTTGCGATAATCATGCGCATATTTGTAGCCAAGACCATGTCCCAGTTTCTCCGCGCCCTTGTAATGTTTGTCCTGTAAATGAACCGGAACAGGAGGTGTCTTTCTGTTCTTTACAGCATCCATGGCTGCAAAAATACCATTGCATGCCGCATTGCTCTTCGGAGCCGTCGCCACGTAAGTTACTGCCTGGGCCAGGATGATCTGACTTTCAGGCATACCAACACGTTCCACCGCCTGGGCTGCACTGACAGCCACTGTCAGCGCCATCGGATCTGCATTTCCAACATCTTCCGACGCACAGATCATGATTCGTCTTGCAATAAACTTCACATCTTCACCTGCATACAGCATACGAGCCAGATAGTACAGCGCTGCATCCGGATCAGAGCCGCGCATACTTTTGATAAACGCAGAGATCGTATCGTAGTGATTGTCACCGTCTCGGTCGTAGCGCACTGCTCGCTTCTGAATACACTCTGCGGCTACATCAATGGTAATATGGATCTTTCCGTCCGGACCAGGTTCCGTTGTCAGAACACCAAGCTCTACCGCATTTAAAGCCGCACGCGCATCTCCATTGGCCACGTCTGCCAGGAACTCTGCTGCATCATCTGTAATGTCTGCACCGTACGCTCCCATGCCCTTCTGTTCATCGTAAACTGCACGAAGGACCAGCTCTTTGATATCCTGTTTTTCCAGGGATTTTAACTCGAAAATCCTGGATCTGGAAAGAAGCGCGTTATTCACCTCGAAATACGGATTCTCTGTTGTTGCTCCGATCAGGGTTACCGTTCCATCCTCCACAAACGGAAGCAGATAGTCTTGCTGGCTCTTATTGAAACGATGGATCTCATCAACAAACAGGATCGTCTTCTGACCGTACATTCCGATACAGTCCTTCGCATTCTTGACGATCTCTTCCATGTCTTTTTTACCTGCCACTGTCGCATTGATCTGCTCAAATCTGGCACTGGTCGTATTGGCGATCACCTTCGCCAGCGTGGTCTTTCCTGTTCCCGGCGGGCCGTAAAAGATCACGGAACCCAGTTTGTCCGCCTTGATGGCACGGTACAGGAGTTTATCCTTACCAATAATATGCTTCTGACCCACCACTTCATCCAGCGTAGTCGGGCGCATCCTGGAAGCCAGCGGAGACTCCTTTTCCATCGTATTACTTCTCATATAATCAAACAAATTCATATGTATCTCCCGTTCAATCGACCATTTGTTCGTTTTTATTAAGAAAAGTATACCCCTTTGCCATCGGGTTGTCAACAATGCGAAAGGCTGCACCACCCGCAGGTAGTACAGCCTTAATTCTGTATACAATATTATGAAAGTCCAATTAAAACACCAATAACCATGGTCGCAGTCGCCATTGTAAATAATACAGCCTGGAACTTGATCTGGAATTTTGCCCATACACCCCAATCCAGTTTTGCAGCCGCAAGCGCACCGAGAAGGACACCGGATGTCGGTACAATAAAGTTTGTAAATCCGTCACCAAGCTGGAATGCCACAACTGCCACCTGGCGTTCAACACCAACCAGGTCTGCCAGCGGCGCCATAACCGGCATTGTAAGTGCAGCCTGTCCGGAACCGGATACTACAAAGAAGTTGAATACGGACTGGAAGATGTACATCAGCCATGCAGAAAGCACAGACGGAAGTCCCTGCATTGCCTCACTGATCGCATGGAGGATCGTATTTAACACAGTGCCCTGTGTCGGATCAGTACCGCCAAGAACGATGATGATACCCTGAGCCATACCAACACACATGGCAGCTCCGAGAAGATCCGCTGCACCGCGGTCAAAAGAAACCGGGATATCATTTAACTTCATACCATTCAGTTTAAACACAACACCGATGATACCGGACACCAGACCCATCACGAAAAACTGAGATGCGATCTCCGGAATATAGTAGCCCTGACTCACGACACCCCAGATGGTCCATACAATACACGCAGCAACGGTCAGGATTACCAGTTTGTGACCAAGGGTAAACGGCGGGAGCTCATTGCCTTTCTTTGCGAACTCCTGGCGGTAAAACTCATCACTCTTGTACGCAACAGAAAGTGTCGGATTTTTCTTGATCTTCATCGCATAACGGACTGTAAAAATAATCGCTACTGTTGTGAAGATCATCCACATCGGAATACGGAACCAGGCGCCGGACATAACCGGAATGCCTGCAATACCCTGCGCAACCGCAAGGCTGAACGGATTCTGCCAGGATGTGGCAAAACCGACCTGTGTCGCAACATAACAGGTCATGATCGCAACAATAGAATCATATCCCATGGCAATAAACATCGGAACCAGCATCATAACAAACGGAATCGTCTCCTCACTCATGCCGAAGATTGCTCCGCCAAGGGAGAACATTACCATCAAGATCGGGATCAGAATAATATCATTTCCCTTGGTCAGCACGATCACACGGGCAATACCGCTCTCGATCGCTCCGGTTCGCAGCACGATTCCGAATGCACCGCCGATAACAAGGATAAATGCAATGATTCCGACTGCAGTTCCCCATTTATCACCAACGGTCATACCTTCAAATACATAGTTCAGGATACCCTGACCGCCAAAATCCTCCGTACCAAACAGCGGAGCAACCTTGGTCACTTTCTCACCATTTTCATCCAGCACATACTCAAAGCTGGACGGATCCAGAACTACACGAGCTTTTTCAACGCCATTCTGAATATAAGTAATCTCTTTTGTATTATATTTGCCCAACGGAACAAACACCGTCAGCAAAGCTGCCAATAAGATCACACCAAAGATAATGATATAGGTGTGAGGCATTTGAAAGCTTTTTTTCTCTTCCATTTTCGTTTCCTTCCTTATAAAAGTTCATCCATATAACCGCGGTACTCATCCAGACGGTTGGTCTTCATGATCTTTTTATATAGTTTTTCATTCTCCGGGAACATGGACATCATATAGAACCACAGTTCCTTCATCTTGTACAGAACCGGTTTCTCGCCGTACATATACTCGGTGTATGCCTCGATCAGATCATCGTGGAATGCACGGAACGTAGCTCTGTCAAACTGATCCGGTACTGCATTTGCCTTCGCAGTCT
The DNA here is from genome assembly GCA_017556515.1 of Lachnospiraceae bacterium. GTDB lineage: Bacteria > Bacillota > Clostridia > Lachnospirales > Lachnospiraceae > Pilosibacter. The sequence goes on along the minus strand of JAFYOD010000206.1, from coordinate 6,924 downwards.
CAGAAAGTTCTCCACTCTGCGGATCATACAGTTTCTGGATCTGCTCTGCCAGCTCCGGATTTCGGATAATGCCACGGCCCAGCATGATTGTATCGATCTGTGGAAACGCTTCTACAAACGCCAGAAACTCCGGTACACGGAAAATATCGCCGTTGAATACCAGCGGGATCTTGCTGATCTCCACTGCGTGAGCAAAACACTCCCAACTCGGTGTATTCTTATAGAAATCCTGACGGATACGCGGATGAATGATCAGCTCCTTCATCGGATACTGGTTATAGATCTCCATCAATCTCGGCCACTCCTCATGGCTGTGAGTGCCGGCTCTTGTCTTGACGGAAATTTCCACTTCTTTGTTTACCACGATCGGATCATTGAATACCTCTTCTAAGAAACGATTCAGTTCCTCTGTATGTGCAAGGAAACCGGATCCTTTTTTCTTAGATACAACTGTTCCGGACGGACATCCCAGATTATAATTCATCTCTTTGTATCCGAACTTCTGCATCACCTGGCAAGCCTTGATAAAATCGACAGAACGATTGGTCATGATCTGCGGGATCATCGGAATCCCCTGGTTTTTCTCCGGAAGTACATCTTTCGCTTCCTTCATGCTCAGTCCCTGGTCCGGACCCGGAGACACAAACGGTGCGTAGTATTTCTCGATCCCTCCATAATGCTTATGGTGCAGGTTTCTATAAATATAAGTAGTAATGCCCTCCATTGGCGCAAAATATAATTTCATAGTTTTCTCCATATGTAATACAAGTCTTTTTTTGAGCAAAGACATTCTATCATAAGATCTTATATTTGTGAACCAAAAAAGAATGTGCCTTGGCACATTCTCCGCGCGCGAGCGGGCTGCAACGCAGCAATTTCCTTTCCGCGAGCTGTGCATACTGGCCCATTCTGGGCCTTTTTAATTTCTAGGAAAGATCTATATACATGTTTTTCGTACATTAACATAACAAGGTCTTTCCTAGAAATTAAAAAAGAAGCCGGGATTCTCCAGACTTTCGTCTTTCAAAATCCCAGCCCCTTATTCTCTAACCAGATTCTGGTAATTATGCGTTGTATTTCTGCTCGTCTAACAGACCCTCGGACTTAGCAACGTATACTGCTGTAGCGGAGTCACCAGCTACGTTCAGAGCTGTTACTAACATCTCGATCGGACGGTTGATAGCAAGGATTAAGCTGTATGCCATAAGAGCGCCCTCGTTTACATATCCAAGACCGGAAAGGATTGTGAAGAGGATGATCGCACCTGCACCCGGAGCAGCCGGTGTACCAGCAGAAGCGATGAGTGCTAATACAGCGATAACTACTAACTGCATGAATGTTACTTCGTAACCTGCACAGCCAGCGATGAAGAGTGTTGCAACTACCTGCATGATCGCTGTACCGTTCATGTTGATTGTCATACCAAGCGGAAGAACGAAGGAAGCGATTGTATCATCTACACCAAGCTCTTCTGTTGTTGTTTTCATGTTTAACGGAAGTGTAGCTGCGGAAGAAGATGTGGAGAAGCCGAAGATAGCTACTTTTGTGATCTTCTGTGCAAACTTAACCGGGCTAAGCTTTGTTGTGATCGCAACGAACATCGGGTAAGCGATGAAAAGGAATGCGAAGAGCAGGATAACTGTAAGCACTACATAAGCAAGAGCCGGTTTTAAGTGGTTGATACCGTAGGAAGCAAATGTTCTTGTAAGAAGCATGAATACTGCTACCGGAGCGAACTTTGTTACTACGTAGTTTAAGAATACAACTACAACGTCGTTGATCTCCTGAAGGAGTTTCTTTAATGTTGCTGTTCTCTCCTCACCAAGGTGGTTCATGCAGAGACCAAGGGAAACTGCGATGAATACGATTGCAAGTACTGCGGAGTTAGAAGAGAATGTGGACATAATGTTGGACGGTACTGCGTTGAGTACTACGCCTAACGGGTTGGAACCTGTGGAACCAGCGGAACCAGCAAGACCTGTTTCTGCAACTGCGAAGAAGCCGGCGCTGTAAGCAACGAAACCAGCTACGCATGCAAGTAAAAGAGCGAAGAAGGAACAAGCAAGGAAGCCACCGATTGTTTTAGCGGAAATTCTTCCAAGTTTTTTTGTATCTGTGATCTTACCGATCGCAAGTGTGATGGAAGTGAATACCATCGGAACGATAACTAACTGTAATGCACGAACGAACATCTGGCCTACAAGGTAGAAAAGACCGATCGCTTTCTCATTGCCTGCTGCTGTGATATCAGCGAACAGAAGGCTGTTGATTGCTGCCCATGTTGCTGCGCCACCGTTTGCTGTAAGATTTTCTCTTAACATAAGCATTGCGATACCAGCTACAAGACCACTTACCAGTGAGATCGCCATCTTCTTTGCCAGAGACATTTTGTTGTTCTGATTTGCCATGATTGTTTCTCCTTTAAGTATTAATATTATGTCGGTTTGGCATCTTTCATCCCTTAAAAATGCTCAAACGGCCTCATTATAATGGTTGGTTAAAGATTTGTCAACCAAATTTCGACAAAAAAATAATGTTCCACCTCTCCAAAAAATTATATCTATTGTATTGGCAATTTGCATTGCGCATTTCTTCTTTCTAAATTATAATAAAAATACAGCAACATCTCTGGCACATTCACAAAGTCATTTTTATGTGCCTACGTCTCATTTTCAGTGAAGGAGGAACCTTATGAGCAGCAAAACAACCGTATTCGTAAACGAATTCACCAATGGCCTTTTAGATCCATCCGCACCAATGTTGGGCCCGGTTCGCGACGGCGGTAACATCATTGCCAACACCGCAGCAGGTTGTTGGGGACCGATGATCACACCTGCTCTCCGCGGCGGCCATGAAGTAACAAAACCGGTATACGTAGAAGGCGCAGAGCCGGGCGATGCCATCGCGATCCGTATCCGCTCCATTGAAGTGACCAGTGAGGCAACTGCTTCCGGCGTTGAGTACACCAATGCAGGCCGTTTCGACGGCGACCCGTTCGTAGCAGACTACTGCCCGAAGTGTGGCGCAAAATGGCCGGAGAGCTATGTAGAAGGCACAGGAAACGAAGCAATCCGCTGTAAGATCTGCGGTGCTCCGGTATCTGCCTTCGGATTTGACAATGGTTATACCATCGCATTTGACGAGGCGAAGAAAATGGGTCTGACTGTAGGTCAGGAACAGGCAACTGCCATCGGCTCCGATGCAAAAACATATATGAAGACTCCGGACGGTTCCATTCAGAATCCGGTCGTTGTCATGGCGCCGGCTCATCTTCCGGGCGTGGCAGCACGCATGAAACCATTCCTTGGACAGCTTGGAACTACTCCGTCCCAGATTTTCCCGGATTCCCACAATGCAGGTGACTTTGGCGCATTCTTACTTGGTGCTCCTCATCCGTATGCAAAGACAGAAGCCGATCTGGAAGCAAGAACTGACGGTCACATGGATATCAACCGCGTTCGTCCGGGTGCGATCCTGATCTGTCCGGTTAAAGTTCCGGGCGGCGGCATCTATATCGGAGATGCACATGCACTTCAGGGCAATGGCGAGATCGCAGGTCATACCTGTGACGTATCTGCAACCGTTACACTCCAGGTAAACGTGATCAAAGGCTTAGGCAACGAAGGCCCGATCCTTCTTCCGAATCCGGAAGATCTTCCGCATCAGGCAATCCCGTTCAGCAAGGAAGAAAAAGCAATTGTTGCAAGACTGGCCGAAAAATGGGGCATTGACGCCGTTGAGGATTCTCTCCCGATCTCCTTCATCGGTTCCGGCGCAAATATGAACGCTGCTATCGACAACGGTCTTGAGAGAGCTGCAAAACTCCTCGACATGTCCGTAAATGAAGTAAAGAACCGCTGCACAATCACAGGTTCCATCGACATCGGCCGTGCACCGGGCGTGATCACAGCAACACTTCTTGTACCGAAGGCAAAACTCGAAAAACTCGGACTGTTAGAATATGCGATCGAGCAGTACGGCGAATAATAAATCATAAAAAAGGGTCCTGACCTTCCGTCAGGACCCTCATCTTTTATTCTGTTAGCTTCTCCACAGTAATCTCTTCTCCGCGTCTCCATTTGATCACATATTCCGCAGTTTCATAGGTGAAACCTTTGATCTGCGGATTTCCCTTACTGTCCTTACCGGTCTTCAGCGTATAATCCACACAATCCTGTGTCGCCTCGCCCACGAACGGATACAAAATACTGTCCTCATGGTTCGGAGCCTTCAAGAAAGCATCGCTCCAGAACATCGCACTGCCGTTTCCGCCGCTTGCCACATACTCCGTTTCACAGATCATCAGAGCCTCTTTGATCTGACGGCCGGTATTCAGCAGCGTTGCCGACTTGGCTTTCTCAATGTATCCTTTGTAGATCCCGGAACCTGCTGCCGCCAGGATCGCCATGATAGCAATAACAACCATCAATTCTATCAGCGAATTTCCTTTCTCATTCCCCACATGTTTCTTAAATAATTTACGTTTGTCTCCCATTATTTCGTCCCCCCGGATTGACAAAATCTAGCATTGTAAGCTTTTACGATTGTAACATGAAGCCTTGAATTTACCGACTTTTATAGTGATTCAAGCTCGTTTTCCCCTGACTTTTTCGCAATTTTCCGGCCACTTATGTTATAATATTCAAAGGATATACCGCAAGAAAGAGAGGAGCTCCCCATGAAATTTTACGAGCTTGATACCCCGTCCTTAATGGTCGATCACGCTATTTTTATGAACAATCTGAAATTCATGCAGGATTATGCAGACCGCAATCATGTTGCCCTGCGTCCACATACAAAAACCCACAAATCCCCGGAACTGGCTAAGATCCAGTTAGAAACAGGTGCCTGTGGGATCGCAGTTGCAAAGACCGGAGAAGCCGAGATCATGGCAGCTCACGGACTGACAGATATTTTTATTGCCAATGAAGTCGTTGGAGTTCAGAAGCTGAGACGGATCCGCCAACTGGCTGAAACGATCACGATCGCATTCGGTGTTGATTGTCCGGAACATGTTCTCGCAGCAGAAGAAGTCTTCGCAGACGCAGAGAAACCGGCAGAGGTTCTCATTGAAATCGAAGTTGGTGAAAACCGTTCCGGAGTTATTGAAGAACAGGATTTTTACGCCTTGCTCGACACATTCAAACGCTGCCCTCATGTTCATCTGAAGGGCCTCTTCTCTCATGACGGAAACTGTTATTCCGCAGAAACCGTGGAAGTATGTACCCAGATCGCCATTGGCGCTCAGGAACGTACACTCCATTTTGCAAAGCTGGCAGCCGACTATGGTTTCCCGTGCGAAGTGATCAGCTACGGTTCTACTCCAACTTTTATGAATCAGGTCCCGATCCTTCCCGGTATCACAGAACTGCGCCCGGGCACATATGCGCTGATGGATGCCAGCCAGGGAAACGCCATCGGTACACTTGAACGATGCGCCGCTTCCGTCCTTGCGACAGTTATCAGCCGTCCGACTGTAGAACGTGTGATCTTGGACGTAGGTGCTAAAGGCATGACCATGCAGAGCCGTACAGCCGGAATCTGCGCAACTCCGGGAAAAGGTACGCTTCCGGATTATCCGGGAGTCTACATTGACCATATGTATGATGAACACGCGATCATTTACAATGCTGCATTCCGTGAACAGGTAAAGGTCGGAGATAAAGTGCGAATCATCCCGGTCCACATCTGCCCGGTATGCAATCTTTATGACAAGATGTACCTGATCGAAGGCGATGAAGTGATCCAAGAGATTGAAATCGCCTGCAGAGGTGCACTGCAGTAGGTTAGGATAGAAAAACCATACATATCTCAAATGATAGTCTAGACGACTGTGCTTCGAAAGATTTTGAGATAGTATGGTTTTTTCTACATATATTGCTACTATATTTTTATTAACTTAAATATTCAACAACGCCATTGCCGCCATTACCAGCACCAGCGCAAATTTCTTCTGATTGCTTACCTTCTCCTTGAACAGGATCACGCTTCCGATACAGATCGCAAGAATCGTACCAACGCTGGATACCGGATATGCGATTACAGCCGGAACGGTCTTCAATGCTTCAAACATAAATCTGGAAGAGAAATAGTTCGGTACACCGATGATGAATCCGAAGAACAGATCCCACTTGGAAATTTTGTGCTTTTCACGGATGGTTAAGATCGTTGCACAAATCAAAGCCACGAAGAATGTATATAACAGGTAATTGTCTTTCAGAACCGGATTTCCCACTTTGTCGTAGACGTTAGTCAAGGAATCACAGAAACCTGCGGACAACAACATGATCACCAGCCAAATCTTCTTTCCGCCGGCGTTGATGTTGTCTTTCTCAAACTGCATCAGAACGATTGCCACAAGAGCGATCACAATACCGATGATCTGAACCATCTTCGGGGACTCTTTAAATACCACCATCGCCATGATGGTCGGTACTAATACGCCCAGACGGTTAAAGGTACTGCAAAGAACAACGCCATTTTCACGCATATTAAACTGCATGAATAAAAAGCCTACTAAGTACCAGATACCACTGATAATACCGATCGTTACTGTAAACCCAAGCCCCGGCTCATTGGCAAAAGCCGGAACACCTGCCTGATGCATATAGAAATAAGACAGGCAAGAACAAACTGCATAGTTCGCCATAAACATCGCCATATTGTTGGATGTCTTTTTGTCTGTAAATCGCATGATCAGCGTGATCACAGTACTGCTGGCAATCCTCATTAGTAATGCAAACATAATTTATCTCCTAAATACCACTTGTCATTAATCTTGTATAGAATTCCACGCATTTCACCAGAGTCTTTACCGGAACGCGCTCATTGTTGCCATGGATCATGCCACGCTCTTCTTTGGACAGCTTCATAGCAGAGAATCTGTAAACGCGGTCACTGATCCTGGAGTAATACTTGGAATCG
>JAFYOD010000205.1 GCA_017556515.1 Lachnospiraceae bacterium | reverse complement strand
GCCGTAACCCGGTACAAGGAAGTATGTTCTCGGCATGAGCTTTCTTAAGATCTTGCTCATCTCCGGATATGTTGCGCCAACTACCGCACCAACGTTGCTGTATGCGCCGTCCATGGAAGCATCGCCCCACTCAACAACCTTCTCAGCAACCAGCTCGTAAAGCGGTCTGCCATCGATCAGTTTATCCTGGAACTCACCGGAAGACGGGTTGGATGTCTTAACCAGTACGAAGATACCCTTATCCTGCTCGTTACAAACATCAACGAACGGTTTTACGCCATCTGTACCAAGGTACGGGTTAACTGTAATGAACTCTGTATTGAAACCGGAGCAGATATTGCTGCCGACTTTTACTTTGCCAAGATGACCTACTGCATATGCAGAAGATGTGGAACCGATATCGCCTCTCTTAACGTCACCGATAACGATAAGACCTTTCTGCTGACAGTATTCAACTGTTTTTGCATATGCTTTAAGACCTTCGATACCGAACTGCTCGTACATCGCGATCTGCGGTTTTACAGACGGGATAAGATCATATGTGTGATCTACGATTTCTTTGTTATACTGCCATACTGCTTCTGCAGCGCCCTCTAAAGTCTCACCATACTCTTTGAATGCTTTTTCAATAATGTGAGCCGGGATGTAGCCTAACATCGGGTCAAGGCCTACACAGATCGGCGCTTTTGTTTTCTGGATCTTCTGGACAAGCTGATTAATCATAGTTTCCTCCTTAATATTGGGTTAAAACCAATAACACCTTATTCCTATAAATTTTATCATAATTGTGAATCTTCTGTCAACTATTGAAGATTATGGTACAAATATATTCACCGTTTTTATACTTCTTCTTTGCATACTGTTCTTCGGTCACGGTTTCCATATTCATCCAGAATTCTTCTGCTGCGATCATGATATGACAAAGCATGATACCCATATCGAAATTACGCATGGAAAGCAGCAGTTTTGGCTGTGGAAACGCTTCCTTTTTCATAAACACATACACACGGTCAGAATAAACGATAAAACGCCACGGTTGAGAGTTCAGAGAAGACGGAGACATTCTGGCTGCCTTCAGGATCTTTTTCAGGTATTCTCCCGGCTCATCTTTGTATGTGCACAGACTTGCCAGCGGCTGACGATGCGCCTCTTCCATATCACGGTAAAGAGTTCCTTCTGCACGGCCAAATGAAATGATCAAAAACTGTTTTAATCCGTTCTTTTCTTTCGGTCCGATCTTTCCGCTGCCGAGATAACAAGTTCCGATCTCTTTTGTCGTCATATAAAGAACCAGCTGTTCCGCAGCATATCCGGCATTGCGGTACGCACGAGGATTGTCATCACAATATACGATCAGGTAGTATGGAGCATCTGCTTTGAAGATGCCTTTTACCTGACTTTTTTTGTTGAGATTTTCATAAATCTCGAATTCAACACGACAGGAGTCATCCAAAACAGAAACATTGTCGATCATTTTCCGGATCTTTTCCAAAAGACTATCTTCAAGCGGTTCCATCACATATTTTCTAACGGAACGACGATTAAATATCGATTCAAAAATATTCATCTGTTTCCTCCTATCTGCATGCTTCTAACTCATCAAGAAGTGTCTCGAAGACATCCAGTGCTTCAGAAACCACATCCGGTTTTTCCATATCAAGTCCGCAAAGTTTTAAAAGCTCGATCGGAGTCATGGAACAGCCGCCTTTCAAGAATTCGAAATATCCTTTTAATGCAGTCTCATCTCCTGCCAGGATCTTTCCTGCAACCGCTGTCGCTGCAGCAAAGCCTGTGGAATACTGATATACATAGAATGGACGATAGAAATGCGGGATACGTTCCCATTCAAAATCGATCTCCGGATCTACGATCATTTCTTCTCCAAAATATTTCACATTTAATTCGTGATACAGTTTACAAAGCACATCTTTTGTCAACGGAATACCTTCCCAGCACATCTGATGAGACTTCCACTCAAACTCTGCAAACATAGCCTGACGGAAGAATGTTCCGCGGAACTTCTCTAACATCTGGTTGATCAGGAACATCTTCTCCTCTTTGGATTTTGCATTTGAGATCAGATGACGAAGCATCAGGATTTCATTACATGTAGACGCTACCTCCGCCACAAAGATCTTATAATGTGCATAAGTCGCTTTCTGTTCATGGAAGGAATACCAGGAATGAAGCGCATGTCCCATTTCGTGAGCCAGTGTAAGTGCTGAACTCATGCCTCCGTTGAAGCTCATCAGTACATACGGATGTACACCATAAACACCATTGGAATACGCACCGCTTCGTTTGCCCGGATTTTCATACACGTCGATCCAACGGCTCTCAAAACCTGTTCTTAAAATACTAAGATATTCTTCACCCAACGGTTTCAGACCTTCAAGGATCAGCTTCTGTGCTTCTTCATAGGATACCTTTTTGTCATAATCGGCAACCAACGGAACGTAGAGATCATACATATGAAGTTCTTCAACACCAAGCATCTCTTTTCTGATCTTCACATAACGATGAAGCAGATCGATCCTGTCTTCCACCGCTTTTAGAAGATTGTCATATACCGCCTCCGGAATCTCATTGGCGGACAGATAATACTCTCTGGAAGATGTATATTTTCTTGTTTTTGCAAAGAAACAAGCCTGTTTCAGATTGCCTTCATAAGTAGCTGCTACTGTATTCGAAAACTGCTTAAACACACTGTAGAAGGACTGGAAAGCCTCTTTTCGCACTCTTCTGTCCTTACTCTCCAACAGACTGATGTATCGTCCATGTGTTACTTCAACCGGTTCTCCGTTTTCTCCTGTAATGGCCGGAAATTTGATGTCCGCATTGTTGAACAGACGGAAAATCTGGTTCGGAGCCTGTGCCACCTCAGAAACAGCACTCAGTAACTTTTCCTCTGCCTCCGATAACATATGCTCTTTTCTTGCAAGCAGGCGATTTAAAAGCAGGCGGTAATGAGCAAGTTCTTCCGTTTCCATAAAAGCTTCCATCGTTTCTTCCGGAATCTCCAAAATCTCCGGCTCCGCAAAGGAAGAAGCTTCCATCGCACGAGTAGATAAAGTGCTTACTTTCGCTAACAGCGCCTGATAAGTTCCGACAGATGTATCCTCATCACTCTTCTGTCTTGCATAAGAAGACAGTCTGGCAAACTGTTCATCTAAATCCACATCAAATGTAAGAAACTCTGCCAGTCTTGCTGCTGAACTGCCTAACGTCCCCTTGTAGGATCCGTATAGCGCGATCTTTTCTTCTGTATCTTTCAGCAGTTCCTCTAATGCTTCCTCTGACGGAATGATATCTTCCAGATTCCATTTATACTTTTCTTCGATCTCAGATCGTTTTTTTAACATTGCTCCCATAATTTCCCTCTTTTATCCACATATTTCTTTATAATAACCCCGATACAAGCGGTACAACCACTACGGTCATCAGGCCGGCAACAGCAATGGAAAGACTGCTCATTGCACCTTCGATCTCGCCCAGTTCCAATGCTTTTGCTGTGCCGATCGCATGAGATGCAGTACCAAGAGCCAGACCTTTGGCGATCGGTTCTTTAATCCCCACCAGTCTAAACCAAGCTTCTCCGATGATGTTGCCAAAAATACCTGTCAGAATAATGCTGACGATGGTGATGGTCACGATTCCTCCCGCTTCTTCAGAAACACCCATTCCGATGGCTGTCGTAATTGATTTCGGAAGAAGTGACACATAATATACATGTTCCAGTTTAAACAGCATGGACATTACAAAAATACTGACTGCGCTAGCCAGCACACCGGACGTGATGCCGATGATCACTGCTGCAAAATTCTTCTTTAACAACTCTAACTGCTTATATAACGGAATTGCCAGACAGACTGTGGCAGGTGTCAGGAAATAGCTGATATAAGACGCGCCTTTATTGTATTCCGAATAAGGAATCCCTGTACCAACCAAGAACGCGATCACAAGGATCACTGCGATCAGCAGCGGATTTAAAATTCCCCATTTCAGTTTTTTCTTTAACCACATACCGACCAGGTATGCAGAAACACTGACAAACACACCAAAATATAACGGCATTTAATTCTCCTCCTTCTTCTGACCACGCAGAATAAATTCTGTTGTCTTTCCCGTAACAGTCATAACGATCAGCGTAGATAATGCAGAAATCACGATGAACGGGATCAGGATGGCAGTCAATTCCGCATATTTTTCGATCAAACCAACGGCTGCCGGAACAAACATGATAGGCATCATGTCTAAAAGAAGATTTCCCGTCGCAGAAACATCTTCTAATTTGATGACCTTTGTACACAGCAGTCCTAACAATAAAAACAATCCATAAACGCCGGCCGGAACCGGAAGCGGTATCCATTCATTTAAGAGTTCACCCACCATCGTAATACCAAAAATAATGGCAAGTTCCTTTAAGTATTTCATAGTTCGTTACTCCTTACTCATTTCTACAAATATCTTAACACTCCCACTTCAACTCAGCAACAAAAAAGTCTTAATTTTTCCTTGTACTCCTATCTCCATCTATACTATACTAGTGTACAATGAAATTCATAATAATAAGGAGTTGATCCCCATGCCTGCAATGCTCACTACTACTCTAAATCCTTTGCAGATATCACAAATTCAATCCATGAATCCTGCATTTCCGATCGACGAGGCAGACCTGTTTGCCTTTTTCGAAATTGATGGGATCATTCGTTCTGCTGCTGCGTTTTTAGCAGAAGGAGAGGATACATATGAATGTTATGCCTTTACAGAACCTGCTTATCGTAATCAGGGCCTCTTTTCAGATCTTCTCGACATTGCTATCGAAACACTGGACGAAGATACAGAATTTCTTTTCTATACAAACGGAACTGATCCGGATACACAGGCTGCCCTTCAGGCGTTAGAAGCTGAGCCTGTTCTTGCAGAGCATATGATGGAGATAGACTTGAAGTCTTATCATTCAAAGAGTACTGAATGCTCCGAAAACAAACTCACATTAAAAGTTGAAACCATCGATGAAACGCTGACTCGACAGTATTCAAATCCATACGGCTCCGTCAATATTTCTGTATTTTCCTCTTACTATTATTTGTATGGTCTGGAAATCAAGGAAGAATATCGCGGTAAAGGATATGGAAATCAATTATTAAATCAGGTTCTTCAAGATCTTGCTTCTTACGAACCTCTTCCGCTTCGACTTCAGGTGTCCGGAGAAAATATCCCGGCCGTGTCTTTATACAAAAAAACAGGATTCCAGATTACTGAAACCCTGTTTGGTTACCTTTATTAAATTGTAAATCCTCTGTCTTTAATCCCTGTCACGCTGGAATGGAGACGGAGGGTTTTCTCTTTCGTCGATCTTTTCACGGATCCTCTGCATACGAAGATCTGCTGCTGCGATCATCTCCGCACATGCTGTCATCTCTTCAATGATCTCATCTGCTTCATCCAGATTCTTTTTGTATTTCATCTGATGATCCAGACTCGCCCAGAAATCCATAGCCAGCGTACGAAGCTGAACCTCTACACGCATCTTTGCCTTTCCGTTACTAAAATGGATCGGCACCTGAATAATCATATGATAACTGCGATAACCGTTCTTTTTCGGACTGCGAATATAATCCTTCACCACAAGAACATCCACATCATCCTGTCTTGCCAGCATGTTAGCAACGGTATAAATATCATCTACAAACGAACAAATAACGCGGATACCGGCAACATCATCCAGATTGTCTTTAATGGACTGAACGTTAACCGGAAGATTTCTGCGCTGTAACTTTTCTGTAATGCTGGATGGTTTTTTCACACGAGACTTGATCATCTGGATCGGATTTCTCTGATTGCGGACTGCAAGTTCGTCATTTAACACTTCTAATTTTGTTTTTGTTTCCCTGATCGCACAGGTATACATCATCATTAATTCGCGAAACTGCTTCGCTTCTGCTATAAAACTCTCCGGGATCTCGATTACTCCCGGGGCATTTACGGCGGACTGTACCAACTCGCCATTTGGGTTCATGTTGATATTCATTTGTACACCTCTTGTTCTGCATATATTCATTTTATTATACCTTTAATTATCTGATTTTACAATGATATAATCCTTAATTTTATATTAAATGCAAGCTTTACAAGGCTTTCAAAGAGTGCTATGATTACTGGTGGAAGACAACTTCTTAATTCGATTTTTAACATCTTACATAGGAGTTCCATGGAGGGAAAAGGTATGAAAACTTTAGGTTACTATAATGGTAAATTTGGTCCGTTAGAGGAAATGACAGTTCCGATGAATGACCGTGTATGTTATTTCGGCGACGGTGTTTATGAAGCAACTCTCGCAAAAAATGGTAAAATCTTCGCGCTCAAAGAGCACTTAGACCGTTTCTTCAACAGCGCAGGACTTTTAAAAATTGAGATCCCGTATACAAAAGAAGAAATCTCTGAGATCCTTTACGATTGCCTTGCAAAGATGGATGACAATGAGATCTTTATTTACTGGCAGATGACACGTGGTACTGCTCCGCGTCAGCACCAGTTCCCGGCAGCCGGCACAAAACCGAATCTCTGGATTTTCATGAAACCGGGCAAACACGGTGATCCGGACAAACGTCTGAAACTGACAGACATGGAGGATACTCGTTTCCTTCACTGTAACATCAAAACTCTGAACCTGCTTCCGAACGTTATGGCTGCAGAAAAGGCAGAGGCACTTGGCTACCATGAGTGCGTATTCCACCGTGGCGATGTTGTAACAGAGTGTGCACACAGCAACGTACATATCATCAAAGACGGCGTGTTCAAATCCCACCCGACAGACCACTATATCTTACCGGGTATCACAAGAGCACACCTGATCCAGATCTGTAAAGAGATCGGTATCCCGGTAGACGAGACTCCGTTCACTATGCAGGAATTAATGGATGCTGATGAAGTTATCGTATCCAGTGCTACAAAACTTTGCGCCATCGCATGCGAGATGAACGGCACTCCGATCGGCGGCAAAACTCCGGAGCTGGCTCTGAAGATCCAGAAAGCATACATGGAGAAATACGAGAACGATACTAAATAAAATGTGGATTTAATTGAGTTAACTTGGTAACAAAAGAGTCCCAGGATGGCAAGAGATTTCTCGATGGAAATTCTTGCTTGTCCTGGGCGTTTTGATTTTTAAAGTTAATGGATATTAGATAATCCAATGCATAGAATGATTTGGCGTGAGCTTTTTGGACACTCTTATGATTTACAGACCGCAAAATCACACTACTCATTCACACTAAACATAACCATTTTGACAATTGAGCTCTTTTATGTGCAAGAAATCCAACGTTTTCATATATAGCTTTCATCTATCATGTGATATCTTTATGCATAATT
>JAFYOD010000204.1 GCA_017556515.1 Lachnospiraceae bacterium | reverse complement strand
ACTGGTCATTGTAACCGGAATGTCAGGTGCGGGAAAAACGATCGCACTGAAAAATCTGGAAGATATGGGATTTTATTGTGTGGACAATCTCCCGATCCTTTTAATTGAAAAATTTGCCGAACTGACACTGAGCAGCCGCAACGAGCATAAAGATATTGCATTGGGTGTAGATATTAGAAGTGGTGAAAATCTTCCGATGTTAGAAGATATCATTAATAAATGGAGAGCGAATTCCTATCCATTTTCGATTCTATTCTTGGAAGCGAACGATGAAACACTGATCAAGCGTTATAAGGAAACAAGAAGAAGCCATCCGCTTTCCAGAACCGGACGTATCGAGACCGGTATTCTGAAAGAACGTGAGGAATTGGGATTTCTGCGCGAGAAAGCAGATGTGATCATGGATACCAGCCGGATGCTTACAAAAGAATTGCGTCAAAGTCTGGAAAATCTCTATTGTGAGGGACGTGAGAAAAGTAATCTTAGTGTAACCGTTCTGAGCTTTGGATTTAAATATGGAATCCCGGCAGATGCAGATTTGGTGTTTGACGTTCGATTTTTACCGAACCCTCATTATGTGGCAGAACTGCGTCCTCATACAGGAATGGAGACCTGCGTGCAGGAATACGTGATGCAGGGGGGAACAGGTGCTGCATTTTTAGAAAAACTGACCGATATGCTTGAGTTCCTGATCCCCAATTACGATAAGGAAGGAAAAAACCAGTTGGTGATCGCGATTGGCTGTACCGGCGGAAAGCATCGCTCCGTAACGATCGCGTGCGAGATGTTTGAACGAATCCGGAAGACCGGACGATATGAGGTGCATTTAGAACATCGTGATGCGGGAATTGAAGGAAAGTAGTTTGACGGAAGGGGATGAGCGATATGTCGTTTTCTTCTCAGATTAAAGAGGAATTATCCAGGCAGACAGCGCCGGCGAGACATTGTCAGATTGCTGAGATCGCTGCGATCCTGAGCCTTTGCGGTCGCATCCAGATTTCCGGAGACGACCATTACAGCATTAAAATTCATACAGAAAATGTCACTGTAGCGAGAAAATGCTTTACATTATTGAAAAAAACATTTAATATAGTTACTGATATTTCAATACGACGGAATGCACATCTGGGGAAAAACCGGATTTATTCGGTGGCTGTTAAGCAGCATGAAGATGCGTTTCGTATATTGAAGGCCACAAAATTATTGACGGATGATGGTGAGATTGGAGAAAACCTCAATGTTGTAGGAAATGTGGTAGTGCAGAATCCATGCTGCCGACGTGCATTCCTTCGAGGAGCATTCCTTGCATCCGGCTCGATCAGCGACCCGGAAAAAGCATATCATTTTGAAATCGTCTGCGCGACCGAAGCGAAAGCGCAGCAGATCCAGTCGATCATGGCGACCTTTAACGTTGATGCAAAGATCGTCCTTCGAAAGAAATATTATGTGGTCTATATAAAAGAAGGGAACCAGATTGTTGACATGTTAAATGTCATGGAAGCCCATTTGTCACTGATGGAGTTGGAAAATATCCGTATTGTCAAGGAGATGCGCAGCAATGTAAACCGCCAGGTCAATTGTGAGACGGCGAACATCAACAAGACAGTATCAGCTGCGATGAAGCAGATCGCAGATATTGAATATGTCCGTGACACAGTCGGTTTTGATAGTCTTCCGGCAGGACTGGCAGAGATTGCCAGAGTAAGACTGGAAAAACCGGAGGCGACCCTGAAAGAACTTGGGGAAGAACTGGAACCCCCTGTTGGAAAGTCCGGTGTGAATCACCGGCTTAGAAAACTCTGTGAGATTGCTGAGAAGCTTAGAACACAGGGGACAGGAAGCGAAGCATGACAAGCAGTACTTGCTTCGTGTGTAATGAGGAGGAGTAATATGACAAAGAGAACTGTGACCATCGAACTTGCTTCCGGTCTTGAAGCACGTCCGATCGCAATGCTCGTACAGCTTGCAAGCAGCTTTGAGAGCAGAATCTATGTAGAGAGTGACAACAAAAAAGTGAATGCCAAGAGTATCATGGGTATGATGACCCTGGATCTTCCGGTTGGCGAGCAGGTGATCATCACTGCTGACGGCGCAGACGAGGAGAAGGCGATCAATGAGATCGAGAGATATCTCAGCAACCACTAATTAAATAATCGAAAGTGAAAGAGACTGTCTTAAGCGAGACGGTCTCTTTTTACTTGCGAAAAAAAAGGATATGCTTTAATATAGTAACAGACAGATTTGTGAAAGGTGACGGTGGGAGCAGATGGCATTTACACATTTACACGTTCATACAGAGTATAGTCTTCTGGACGGATCCAGTAAGATCAAAGAGCTTGCAGCACGGGCAAAAGAGCTTGGAATGGACAGCATGGCGATCACAGACCATGGTGCTATGTTTGGTGTGATCGATTTTTATCGTGCAGCCAAAGAGAACGGGATCAAACCAATCCTGGGATGTGAGGTGTATGTGTCTCCGTCATCCAGATTTGATAGAGAAAATGTACATGGTGAAGATCGATATTATCACCTTGTGCTTTTGGCGGAGAATAATGAAGGCTATCAGAACTTAATGAAGATCGTATCCAAGGGTTATGTGGACGGTTTCTATTATAAGCCACGTGTGGACATGGAAGTGCTTGAGCAGTACCATGAAGGATTGATCGCACTTAGTGCCTGTCTGGCGGGTGAGGTTGCCAGATTCCTTCAGAGAGGATTATACGAGGAAGCCAAAGCTGCGGCAGAGAAATACCGCAGTGTATTTGGTGACGGCAATTATTTCCTGGAACTTCAGGATCATGGAATCCCGATGCAGCGTCAGGTAAACCAGGGACTTCTTCGTCTGTCCAGAGAATTAAATATTCCATTGGTAGCTACCAATGACTGTCATTATATCAATGCAGAAGACTGGGAACCGCATGACATCCTGCTCTGCATCCAGACCGGTAAAAAGGTTGCGGATGAGAACCGTATGCGTTACGATGGCGGCCAGTATTATGTGAAATCAGAAGAAGAGATGCGCCAGCTCTTTGGCTATGTGCCGCAGGCGCTTGAAAATACACACAGGATCGCGGAGCGTTGTAATGTAGAGATTGAATTTGGCGTGACAAAGCTCCCGAAATACGAAGTTCCGGAAGGTTTTGATTCCTGGACTTATCTTCAGTATCTCTGCAAAAATGGATTTGCGGAGCGTTATCCGGACGGAGGAAAGGATCTGGAAGAACGCTTGGAGTACGAATTGAATACGATCAAAAACATGGGATATGTGGATTATTTCCTGATCGTATGGGATTTCATCAACTATGCCAAGTCCAATGGGATCGCAGTAGGTCCTGGCCGTGGTTCAGCGGCAGGAAGTATTGTTTCTTATTGTCTGCGGATCACGGACATTGATCCGATCCGTTACCAGCTTCTTTTTGAGCGTTTCCTGAATCCGGAACGAGTATCCATGCCTGATATCGACGTGGATTTCTGTTATGAAAGACGTCAGGAAGTCATCGATTATGTAGTGAAAAAATACGGAAAAGACCAGGTTGCCCAGATCGTAACCTTCGGTACACTGGCTGCCCGTGGTGTGATCCGTGACGTGGGTCGTGTAATGGATCTTCCTTATGCTCTTTGTGATCAGGTATCCAAAATGGTTCCGGCCGAGCTCAATATTACACTGGAACTGGCATTAAAGAAGAACCCGGAGCTGAAGGCTCTGTACGACACTGATGACCAGGTTCATAAGCTGATCGACATGTCCATGCGTCTGGAAGGTCTGCCGCGACATACCTCCATGCATGCAGCAGGTGTCGTGATCAGCCGTACTTCCGTAGATGAATATGTACCGTTGTCCAGAGGCTCTGATGGTACGATCACAACTCAGTTTACCATGACAACACTGGAAGAACTGGGCCTCTTAAAAATGGACTTCCTGGGTCTTCGAACTCTGACTGTGATCCAGGATGCAGTGAACATGATCGAAAAAAACCATGGGCTTCCGATCGACCTGGAGCACATGAGTTATGATGATAAAAAAGTATTTGAATCCCTTGGAACCGGAAAAAATGAGGGCGTGTTCCAGCTGGAAAGCGGCGGCTTTAAAACATTCATGAAGGAGTTAAAGCCAACCAGTTTGGAAGATATCATTGCCGGTATTTCTCTGTATCGTCCGGGTCCTATGGATTTCATTCCGAAATATTTAAAAGGTAAAAACGACCGTTCTGCGATTACCTATACCTGTCCGCAGCTGGAGCATATTTTAAGTCCGACATATGGCTGTATTGTTTATCAGGAGCAGGTTATGCAGATCGTTCGAGATCTGGCAGGTTACACCCTTGGACGAAGCGACCTGGTTCGCCGTGCCATGTCCAAGAAAAAAGCCTCTGTTATGGCAAAAGAACGTCAGAATTTCGTTTACGGAAACGAAGAAGAAGGCGTACAGGGATGTGTGGCAAGCGGTATCAGTGAAGGCGTTGCCAACCAAATCTACGACGATATGACGGATTTCGCAAAATATGCGTTTAATAAATCCCATGCAGCAGCTTATGCGGTAGTTGCATATCAGACTGCATGGTTGAAATACTATTATCCGCGTGAATTCATGGCAGCACTGATGACATCTGTTATGGATAACGTGACGAAAGTTTCTGAGTATATCCTTGCCTGCAGAAATATGGGAATTTCTATTTTACCTCCGGATATTAATGAAGGATATGGCGGTTTCTCCGTTTCGGGCAACAGCATCCGATATGGACTTTCTGCGATCAAGAGTGTGGGCCGTACCGTTGTGGACATGATCATCAAAGAGCGTGAGACAAACGGTCCGTTTACGACGCTGGAAGACTTTGTGAGTCGTATGTCCAACAAAGAGGTAAACAAGCGCACATTGGAAAGTTTTATTAAATCCGGTGCTTTGGATTCCCTTCCGGGCAACAGACAACAGAAGTGGATCGTTGCTCCGGATCTGTTGGAAAGTAAAGCGAAGGAAAAGAAGACTGCTTTTGAGGGCCAGTTGAGCTTTTTCGATTTCGTTGGAGAAGAGGAAAAGAGCAGCTTCCAGATCGCAATGCCTCCGGTTGGAGAATATAAAAAGGAAGAACTTCTGGCATATGAAAAGGATACGCTGGGAATTTACATCAGCGGACATCCGATGGAAGAGTATCAGGATCTCTGGCAGAAAAATGTGACTGCCAGAACCTCCGACTTTATTGTAGATGAAGACGGAAATACCATTGTGGAAGATAACTCCATCGTGACAGTCGGCGGAATGATCACTGCGAAAAAGATTAAAACAACGAAGACCAATCAGCTGATGGCGTTTGTCAATCTGGAGGATATGGTCGGAACTGTTGAGGTATTGATCTTCCCGAAGATATACGAGAAACACAAGGAGCATCTGAATGAGGATTCTAAAGTGTTTTTACGCGGCCGGGCATCCATTGGCGATGATCCGGTAGGTAAACTGGTATGCGAGGATGTGATTCCGTTTTCCGAAGTCCCGAGCGAGCTTTGGATCCAGTTCCAAAATCAGGAGCATTACCGTCAGGCCCAGGATGCAGTAATGGCAGCACTCAGAAACTCGGAGGGCAAAGACCATGTAGTGTTTTACCTGAAAAAAGAAAAGGCTGTTAAACGTCTGTCTGCCAACTGGGTGGTAGATGCAAGAGGACCGCTCTATACGGATCTTTGCAAGATCCTTGGGGACAGCAACGTTAAGATTGTGGAGAAAGCAATACAGAAAAAGTAAAGGCAACTTAGTGAAATAAATGTCAATCCATCCATAAAAAAGCATTGTAAAATAAGGCAAATCATATTAAAATAAGAGCGACTAGAATTTTATGGACAGAAGTATTTTGGAGGACATATATGACAAAAAAAGAGGTTAAGACAATTGGAGTGCTCACGAGCGGCGGAGATGCACCGGGTATGAATGCAGCGATCCGTGCCGTGGTAAGGACAGCTATTAATAAAGGCCTCAAAGTCAAAGGTATTATGAGAGGATATGCGGGTCTGCTGCAGGAAGAGATCATTGACCTGGAAACTACCAGCGTTTCTGATATTATCAACCGCGGCGGAACCATCCTATATACAGCGCGAAGCCAGGAATTCCGTACAGAGGAAGGACAGAGACTTGGCGCAGAGATTTGCAGAAAACACGGAATTGACGGAATCATCGTGATCGGTGGAGACGGCTCCTTCCGTGGTGCAGGAAAACTTTCCGAGCTTGGTATCAATACGATCGCAGTTCCGGGAACCATTGACCTGGACATTGCGTGTACGGATTATACGATTGGCTTTGATACGGCGGTAAATACTGCGATGGAAGCGATCGATAAAGTCCGTGATACATCTACTTCCCACGAACGATGCAGTATCATCGAGGTAATGGGACGTCATGCAGGACATATCGCACTTTGGTGCGGTATCGCAAACGGTGCGGAGGATATTCTCCTTCCGGAGCGTTATGACGGAAATGAGCAGTATTTGATCAACCGTATTATTGAAAATAGAAAACGTGGTAAAAAACACCACATTATCATCAACGCAGAGGGTATCGGCCACTCCACCTCCATGGCGAGAAGGATCGAGGCTGCGACCGGCGTTGAGACAAGAGCCACCATTATCGGCTATATTCAGAGAGGCGGTACACCGACTTGTAAGGACCGTGTGTATGCTTCCCTCATGGGTGCCAAGGCTGCAGAACTGATGGCAGACGGAAAGAGCAACCGTGTAGTAGCATATAAAAATGGTGAATTTATTGATTATGATATTCAGGAAGCACTGAATATGACAAAGGACATTCCGGAAGATCAGTTTGAGATCAGCAAAATGTTAGTTCGCTGATCATTTAAGATGAAAGTTCCGAGGGGGAGTCTGATATCTTTTAGGCCGGATGCGGGAAACCGGATCGGATCAGGAAAGGAGCAGGATGAATGGGGATCAGAGACGATCAGAAAATCGCTCCGTGTTGTGAGTTTATGCATGTGCATGAACATGTCGTAGAGAAAGTAAATGAAGTAATGCCCGAAGTTGAAGAACTGCAGGAACTGGCAGAGTTCTTCCGGGTGTTTGGTGATTCTACACGAATTCGTATTCTCTACGCACTCAGCCAGTCTGAGCTTTGCGTTTGTGACATTGCAAGTCTTTTGGGCATGGGGCAGTCAGCGATTTCCCACCAGTTAAGGATCCTGAAACAGATGCGGCTTGTGAAATTCCGCAGGGAAGGAAAAAGTGTCTTGTATTCGCTGGCGGACAGCCATATCAAAACAATCCTTGCCCAGGGTATGGAGCATATCGGAGAGTAGTGTGAAAAAGTTTGAATCCACATAAGGATAAGGAGATACAGTATGGATCATATTGACAGAGAGATACTTCAGATTTTACAGCATAATGCGAGAACATCGTTAAAGACTATTGCGGAGAAGACATTTCTTTCTTCCCCGGCTGTGTCTGCGAGAATTGAGAAGTTAGAGAAAGATAATGTGATCACCGGATATCAGGCACAGGTTAATCCGATGAAGTTGGGATATCATATTATTGCATTTATTAATTTAAATGTTATGCCGGAAGACAAGCAGAAGTTTTATAAGTATGCGGAAACGATCCCGAATATTCTGGAGTGCAGCAGCGTGACCGGAGAATACTCTGTCATGATGAAAGTTGCATTTGAAAGTACTATGCAGCTGGATCAGTTCCTTGGCCAGCTTCAGAAATTCGGCAAGACAAGCACACAGATCGTGTTTGCGACACATGTAGGTCCGAGAGGCGTACAGGTACAGGATTAGTACTACATATAAAGGGGTATGGTTATGAGAAAAGATTATCAGGATAAGCTTTATGCTTTATTAAGTGATATTTGGGGATATTCTGAGACTATGTTTGAAGAACATAAGTCTTGTGCACGTATGGTAGAGTTCCTGAAGGAAGAGGGATTCGAAGTGCAGACTCCGGTAGCGGATATGGACACTGCTTATGTAGGTGTTTTCGGAAGCGGCAAACCGGTAATCTGTTTCCTTGCAGAGTATGATGCTCTTCATGGCATGAGCCAGGAGGCAGATGTTTGCAGCTATTCTCCGCTTGAGGAGAGAGAGCAGGGCCACGGATGCGGTCACCACCTTCTTGGTGCAGGTGCGATCGGTGCAGCAATGCTTTACAAAGATTACCTTCAGGAGACAGGATGCTCCGGTACAGTTAAGATCGTTGGATGTCCGGCAGAAGAAGGCGGCAGCGGCAAGTCTTACCTTGCAAGAGCCGGTTTCTTTGATGATGCAGATGTGGCTCTTACATGGCATCCGGATAACTTCCATATGGTAGTGACAGGTTCCAGTCAGGCATGTATCCAGGCATTCTTTGACTTCCATGGCATTTCTGCCCATGCGGCAGCAGCTCCGCATCTTGGAAGAAGTGCTCTCGACGCTGTTGAAATCATGGACGTTGGTGCAAACTATCTTAGAGAGCATATCGAGCCGACAGAGCGTCTGCACTATGCGATCGTAAAAACAGGCGGAGAGTCCCCGAACGTTGTTCAGGCGGAAGCCCGTGTAAAATATCTGATCCGTTCTACAAGTGCAAAGAAAGTAAAAGCGCTTTATGAAAGAGTTTGTGACGTGGCAAGAGGTGCTGCCATGATCACAGGAACAACCGTTGATATTATCTTTGATGAAGGTTTATATGATACACTTCCGAACTTTGCGTTAGAAGATGTATTAAAAGAATCTTTCCTTAAGATCGGTATTCCGGAGTATACAGCTGAGGAGCGTGCATACGCGAAGGCATTCAAAGAATCCTTCCCTCTTGAGAACGCTCTGAACAATGTACCGGGAGCAGTTATTGATATTATGGCTCTGAAGGACAATATCGAGCAGTCTGAGCTTTGCGATATCTTCGTAGACCGTATCCACTATGAGGCATGTGAGCCGGGCTCCACAGACGTTGGTGATGTAAGCTGGGTACTTCCGACTGCACAGATTTCTGCGGCATGTTACAGCCACGGTGCAGGCGCACACAGCTGGCAGTGGACAGGTCAGGGTAAATCCAGTATTGCGCTGAAAGGTGCGGTTCTGGCAGCTGAAGTTCTTGCAGATGCAGCAAAAACTCTTACAGAGAAACCGGAACTGATCGAAAAAGCAAAAGCTGAGTTTGAAAAGAGAATGCGTGGTCAGAAATATGAATGTCTGATCCCGGCCGATGTAAAACCGCATATTTATTCTTAAGTGAAGATAAAAGTTGTCTCTGTTCTCAGAGGCAACTTTTTTTGAACCTGTTTTCAGATTTTTTCATATGATATAGGTGAAATAAAAATATGTGAGAAGCTTATGAATCGAAAGGTGATCATTGATGCAGGTCATGGAGGCGTAGAACCCGGAGCGATCTATGAGGGAAGAAAAGAGAAAAATGATACCTTGCAGCTGGCATTTGACTTGGGGAATGCATTGGAACGGCGCGGGATCCAGGTGGAATATACACGGGTAAATGATGTGTACGATAGTCCATATGAAAAAGCTACGATCGCGAATCGGTCTGGCGCAGACTTCTTTATTTCCCTGCATCGGAATGCAATGCCGGTGCCGGGCAGTGCATCAGGAGTGGAAACCCTGGTATACGAAAAGGACAGTCCGGCCGGGAAGCTGGCAAAAAACATTCAGACGGAACTTGTTCAGATCGGCTGGAAAGATCTTGGTGTTCGCGAACGCCCAGGTCTTATCGTGCTTAAGAATACAAAAATGCCTGCTGTATTAATTGAGGCAGGATTTATCGACAATCCGGAGGACAATACTTTTTTTGATACAAAGTCTGCTGCAACTGCAGATGCGATCGCAGACGGTGTACTTATGACATTCCAAGAATTGGATCGAATTTCTCCGCATTCGGGAGAGGAATCTGGCTTTTACATGGTGCAGACAGGTGTATTTCGAAGGCGAGAATATGCAGAGGAAGAACTGCAGGAACTGCGGGAGCGTGGTTATCCGGCTTTTTTGATTGCGAAAAATGGATTGTATTATGTACGCGCAGGAGCTTTTCGTAACCTGGAAAATGCGATTGCCCAGGAGCGTCAGCTGCGGCAGCAAGGGTTTGCTACCTACATTGTCCGCACATAACAATTGTGTTTAGAATTTTGCCTTCAATAATAAAATGCTCTGTAAAAGCGGAAAAAGATCAAGAAAAGACTTAAAATTATCTGAAGAATATGTTATGATATAAGTGACTAAAAAGGCGGTTACAAACCGCAAGACGGAACAAAAGAAGGGGGCGTCAGTATGGCTAAAAAAGTGATCATTACCATTGGCCGTCAGTATGGAAGCGGCGGTGCAGAAGTTGGAAAGAAGCTTGGCGCAAAGCTTGGACTTGACGTATACGACAAAGAAATTTTGAAGATGACATCAAACGAAAGTGGAATTCGTGAAAGTTATTTCCATATTGCTGATGAACGTGCCGGAAAGAAGCTCCTTTACAAGATCATTCAGACGATGGTTCCGGAAAACACAAGTCCGTCACTTGGAAGTGATCTGGTTTCTTCAGATAACCTGTTTCGTTTCCAGTCTTCCGTGATCCGAAAACTGGCACAGGAGCAATCCTGTGTGATTATTGGACGCTGCGCGGAACATGTATTGGCCGGAGAAGAGAATCTCGTGAGAGTCTTTATTCGTGCGGATATGAACGCAAGGATTGAGAGGATTCGTGAGAAAGGATATTATGCGGAAGAAGATATTCCGAAAAATATCAAGCGCATGGATAAAGAACGTCGTGATTACCATCGCTACTTTACGGGAAAGGACTGGGAGTCGATCGAAAATTACGACTTGATCCTGGATTCTTCGAAAATCGGCACAGATGGTTGTGTAGAATGTATTACCAACTATTTGAAAGTGAGAGGACTTCTGGACGAGTAAGTCTTGCACGAATAAGGACTGCATGTTAGAATATAGGCGGCTGCGCGGTGGTTGCAGCCGCTTTTAAATTTAGATTTGGAGAAAACAATGGAAGATAGAAAATACCGTGCCGCCATTTTTGATATGGATGGCGTAATTGTTGACAGTGAGATCGTGTACAATGATTATCTGCTGGCGTTTGCACAGACAAAGAATCCGTCCGTTGTGATGGATGATATTAATCCGATGGTGGGTCGTACAAAAAAAGATAGCTGGATGATCATGCAAAATGCGATCAACAATGGACAGACCTGGGAAGAGCTTTACGCAGAGTTCCGTGTGCTGGATATTTATCAGTATGTGGATTATCAGAAGATCTTTCGTCCGGAGGCTCTGGTTGTGGTACAGGAACTGAAAAAGCGTGGTTACCGCGTGGCACTTGCTTCTTCTACCGGTCCGAGACTGATCGCCAGAATTATGGAAGAGACAGGTATGCGTCCGTGGTTTGATCTGATCGTCAGCGGAGGCCAGTTTAAGCAGAGTAAACCTGATCCGGAGATTTATCATTATACCGCAAAAACTCTTAAAGTAAAGGAAGAGGAGTGCTTTGTGATCGAGGATTCTGAGGTGGGAATCGAAGCAGGAAAGGCAGCAGGAATGACAGTTGCTGCGCTTCGTGACGATCGCTTTGGTTTTGACCAGGGAAAAGCAGACCTTCACATGGATTCCTTATTGGAGATTTTAGATTATTTACCGTAAAGGAGCAGAAGATATGGAAACGAGTAGAGAAACAGTTGTGCTTTGCGGAGCCAATTCTTATGAGCAGAAGTTTTATTTTAACCAGGAATTCAAAGGACTTCCGGAGGATGTAAAGAAAGAACTGCAGATTATGTGCGTTCTGTTTACAGAGGATATCGGAGGTGTGATCACACTGGAGTTTGAGCCGAACGGAAGCCTGGAATTTAAAGTTCAGGCGGATGAGAGTGACTATCTGTTTGATGAGATCGGCAGCGGTCTGAAGATCCGTCAGTATCAGCGCGAGAAAAGAGAATTATTAGAAGGTCTGGAAATTTACTATCGTGTGGTATTCCTTGGTGAAAAGATTGAGGATATTGCAGTTGAGGAAGAATAAGAGGACACTATGAAACTGAAAATCGGTAATGTAGAGCTTGCCAACAATGTGATTCTGGCTCCTATGGCGGGAGTAACAGATCTTCCGTTCCGCGTGCTCTGTCAGGAGCAGGGCTGCGGTCTGGTGTGCATGGAAATGGTTAGTGCCAAGGCGATCCTCTACAAAAATAAAAATACAAAAGAACTGTTGGAAGTAGACGAGAGAGAGCGTCCGGTATCTTTGCAGTTATTTGGTTCAGATCCGAAGATCTTATCAGAAATCGCTGCAAGCTTGGAAGATGGTCCATATGATATCTTTGATATCAATATGGGATGTCCGGTGCCAAAGATCGTAAAGAATGGCGAAGGCTCCGCATTGATGAAAAACCCGAAGCTGGTTGAGGAAATCTTGACATCCATGGTAAAGGCGCTGAAGAAACCGGTAACGGTCAAGTTCCGTAAGGGATTTGATGATTCCTGTATCAATGCCGTGGAGATCGCAAAGATCGCAGAAGCCAGCGGTGTGTCTGCGGTTGCTGTCCATGGACGTACAAGAGAGCAGTATTACTCCGGAAAAGCAGACTGGGATATTATCCGCCAGGTAAAAGAAGCAGTCAGCATTCCGGTTATCGGAAATGGTGATGTGTTCTCTCCGGAGGATGCAAAACGTCTGGTAGATGAAACCGGATGTGATGGTATCATGGTAGCAAGAGGTGCCAAAGGAAATCCGTGGATCTTTAATCAGATTGCCACTT
>JAFYOD010000203.1 GCA_017556515.1 Lachnospiraceae bacterium | reverse complement strand
CGGCGTAGAAGAATTTGCTTTCTACGGAGCAACTGTAGGTACCATTTCCGAGGCAAATGCACAGGCAGAAAATGAGATCTATGCATTTGTAAAACGCGATAACTTATAAAGTAATTTAAGCCCGCATCAATAACAAAAGCCTGATGATTATTTGTAAGAGTTCCCTCTCCAAAATTTCATCAGGCTTTTCTATTTCTAATCCACACGTATTCTATTCTGCAGATTCTTTGTCCACAAAATACAATGCATATCCATCCAGATCGATCACCAGTGTATGCTGATACTTGCCTTTCTCATACTCAGTAATCCCGGACACTGCCATTCCTTCCACGGACTCATTTCCTTTATCAAAAACTAATTTGTATGTCATGGAATTGGTATCTTTTCCAACCCCACTGTAACTGATCTCATTTCCGTTTCCGGACTTCTCTTCTCTAATTGCAATCACATTATTCTTTGCCACACAGCTCAGATCCAGCACTTTGGCATCCGGATAATGTTCCTGCTCTGCTTCTCCACAGGCAACGACCATTCCATTCACACTGTCCACCACATTAGAAAACGTCCATGTGTGATTTTCTATATTGAAATCCCTTGTATCTGTCTTTCCGCAGCCGCTGATTACTGCCAGTATCATCAGGCTGATCAACCCTAATATAATTATTCTCTTCATATTTACCTCCATAACTGATTTCAATCATATTATAGCAGAAAAAGAAAATTGTGTCATATATCTATGGAAACCAGAAAACCTGCATGTTATAATTTCCATATACCTTTAAGGCTCTAATAATCACCTAACAGTATAAAGCAAGGTTGGGAGGGTAACATAGATGAAGTCTGAAAATCAAAAAACTGAATATAAGTGGGTCATTGTTGTTTTATGTTTTGTTATGGTCTTTACCACGCTTGGCTTTTGCAGTTCCAATAAGGCACTCTACCTTTCTGCCATTACCGAGGCTCTGAATATCAAGCGAAGTGCTTTTGCGTTCACTGACAGCTGCCGCTATGTCACAACTGCAACTGTGAATTTGTTTTTCGGCTCTCTGGTAAGCAGATATGGGACACGGAAACTGATCGGCGCAGGTTTCTTAAGTCTGATTGCTTCCTGTCTGGCTTTTGCAATCGGAACCAATGTGTTTATGTTTTATTTGGCCGGTGCACTCCTTGGACTTGGCCTTTCCTGGACAACAACGACGATGGTTGGATGTATTGTCGGAAGATGGTGCAAGGAGAATAAAGGAACCATTATGGGATTTATTCTGTGCGCTAACGGACTCGGAGGCGCGCTGGCAGCGCAGATCATCTCTCCGATCATCTACGAAGAAGGAAATCCATTCGGATACCGGAACGCTTATTTTCTTGTAACTGTGATACTACTGGTGGTTGGCACGATTGTTGTTTTCTTTTTCCGTGAGGCTCCGGTAAAACAGGCTGATGCAGAAGTGTCCTCGTCCAAAAAGAAATCGCGCGGACAAAACTGGAGCGGCATTGATTATAAAGAAGCGGTTCGAAAACCTTATTTTTATATGATGCTTGTTTGTATCTTTTTTACCGGGCTGATGCTTCAAGGTATCAATGGTGTCGCAGCGGTGCACATGAAGGATGTCGGACTGGATACCGGATATGTGGCAACGATATTGAGCATTCACTCTCTGTCTTTGGCGGCATTCAAGTTCTTGACCGGTGTGATGTACGACCGTTATG
>JAFYOD010000202.1 GCA_017556515.1 Lachnospiraceae bacterium | reverse complement strand
GGAGTCATGTCCGGATTCTGGTAAACTTTGTGCTGGAATTCGTCAACACTTACTAAATACGGGATCTTCATAAGAGCATCTGCAAGATGATCTTTTCTGTAATCTTCTGCTTTATCGCCGAAGAAGCTTTCCATCCACGGATATGTCCAGAGCTCCATGCTCATCGCATGCATCTCGTTAATCTCACTTGTGGAGTGACAAAGTTCCGGTGTCTTCTGGAATTTCGCTGCTGTGAAGCCGGCAAATGCATGGCCTGCCTCATGTGTCAATACGTTTACATCCGCATCTGTACCATTGAAGTTGGAGAAGATGAACGGAGCATGATAAAGCGGTAAGGATGTGCAGTAACCGCCAACACGTTTGCCCGGTTTTGTCACAAGGTCAAAGAGATCATATTCTACCATGAAATCAAAGAACTCGCCTGCTTCCGGAGCCAGTTCACGGTACATTTCCTGTGCCTTTGCTACCATGTAATCACGGTCACCGATCGGCATAGCATTTCCTTCCGGATTGGAGATGGACTCATCGTAGAAATAGAGTTTTTCAACGCCAAGTCTTTCTCTCTGTCTGTCATATAATTTCACACATGCCGGAACGATCACTTCACGTACCTGTTTACGGAATACTTCTAACTGCTCCGGTGTGTAATCAAATCTGCGGCGTTTTAAGTAACCCATCGGTGTGAAGCCTTCAAAACCAAGTTTTTTCGCCATACCAACACGGATCTTTACTAACTCAGCGTAGATTTCATCGATCTGCGGAGCAACAGATTCATAAAGAGCTGCCCATGCTTCAAATGCGCCTTTACGGATCTCACGGTCTGTGCTCTTCATATATTTTAAGAGACCGTAGATAGTGCATTTCTCACCATTGAAGTCGATGGATGCAGCTGCAACTGTCTTGGAATACAGGTTAGCAAGGTCTGCCTCTTTTACCATATCATCTACAACTGCTTCGCTGGATAAAAGCTGCTGTGCTTCCATGTTCTGGATGATAATGGAACCGAATTCTTCTTCGAAATCTTTCTTAAACGGAGAGTTCAGGATCACTGTGCCCATCTCTTTTACAACGATACCGTATTTCGGCATCTGTGCGTTGAAGAAAGCCTTTTCAGCTGCATAATATTCGTCAAGCATATTGATGGTGTTGCGGATATGAGCAATCTGCTGAGATGTAGTCAGCTCGATGTCTACCTGCACATAATCCATATATGCGTTTTTAAATTCCTCGTAAGTTTTTGCGTTTTTTAATACCTCGATGTCTGCCTTTACTCTGGACATAATAGCTTCCATGTCCGGACGTACATACTGAAGATCTGCAAATTTGACCATGATATAATTTACCCCTTTCATCTAGTTCAGTGCGATATTACTTTTCACTGCACACAACATCATGTTTTTTCAGAAACTGTTTTACACATTCATCCCACTCACGTTCCAGAGTTTTGTCCATGGTGAAAATGTTCATCGATGTTCCTGTCACGACCGTCATCTCATTATTTTCATAGATCACATTGAGATACAAGCCGCCTACGGAATCCGGCTGCATACCCGGAACATGATTTTCCACAAACTTTTCTTTTCCGTCAGGTGAAAGCATGAAAACAATTCGAAAACTCTCCGGAAGACGCTTTCCCTTGATCAGTGAAAAACAAAACGGCTTCAGTACTTTCCACGCGGAAAATTCCTCAATCTGGTTCTCTTCCAGTTCCTCATCAGAATAATATCCGTGACGAACACGACCGTCGATCATAAAGCTGTTGAATGTGGTAATATTTACCTCTCTCACTAAAAAACGATCGAACAGTTCTCCCAAAAATAAACCGGATGTGAATGTTTTCTGTTCTTCAATTCTCAACGCCACCATACGAGTTTCCCCCTCCAAGTTTCCATCTTTCATTGTACAACAAATGAAAGAATTATACAAGAAAAAGCCGGTCAAAAGACCGACTTTCTCTTTATTGTGTTTCAAAATCACCCATAAAAACCGTTTCATAGATTTCAAAGAAATCTGCTTCCACCA
The DNA here is from genome assembly GCA_017556515.1 of Lachnospiraceae bacterium. GTDB lineage: Bacteria > Bacillota > Clostridia > Lachnospirales > Lachnospiraceae > Pilosibacter. The sequence continues at coordinate 1,653 of JAFYOD010000202.1, read as the reverse complement.
ACGGACAGGCATCCATACTCATAGATGACCAAAACGTACTGTCCTCCACCAATGGATGTTCTGATTTATACATCTGGTATGATGTATGAAATGCTTCGTTTTTCTTTTCCTGAATCATTTCTTCTTTATGAAGTTTAGTTGCCTCAACATCGTAATCATTGATACATTTCAAAATGTAATAGTTTCCGGAATCAATAATGACCTCACTGATTTCTCCTGTCTCCAATAGAAATGCAGCTTCTTCGTATGCTTCGCTTTCAAGACCATGTGTGAGCTGTTTTTTTATCTCTTCAGATTCGGAATACTCTTTTGCGATCGCATAGAAATCAGAACCGTCTTCCGAAACCTTCTTGAAAACCTCTGCCGCAATTTCTGCCGACGCCATCTTGATCTGAGCAATCTCGATCACTTTCGCTTCACTATCACTGACTTCCAGATTCATACTTCCGGTCAACTGTTCTACCAGTTTCTCTGCGGTGCGATAATCAGAATACAAGGTATTCACCTGCTCCTCAGTCAGTTCAAACTCTGCTGCATGAGCGCTTCCTAATGCTTCCATATACTGCTTCGAAGCTTCTTTCACCAAATCTTTCTCGCGGCTGGAAAGCTCCATGTCTTGTTCTTTTGCCATATTGCTCATGGTTTTCAACTCGATCAAAAAATCATGAACCTGTGACAGCAGAACCGTTCCAAAAGAAGTTCCACTCTCATCCACCGCTGCACTCCACAGTTCCTCTGTATATACATCTTCATATCGAAGGCGTTCAGTGGAAAGAATGACCATCGTTTCCGGTTTTCCGTATTCCTTTTCTTCTTTGCTAACCGGAGTCAGAGTTTCCACAACACTGCAGCCGGAAAGCATCGTGATCATTACTGCACAAACCAGACCGGTACTACAAAACCTTTTCTTTTTTATCATTCAAACTTCCTCAATGCTCTATTTCTGTGGAATTTTAAGCTGCCAGCCCGCATAAATCAAGTTCGGATTTTTGATCAGGGCATGATTTTCCGATACAATACCGGAAATCGTGCAGCCATACTTTTTCGAAATCTTCCAAAGGGTATCGCCCTTACGTACAGAGTAAATCTCATAGGCTGATAGAATCTCATTGTTCATATCGAGAGTTACCTTCGGCTCCTCATAGTCAATCATGTAAACAGAAAGATGGTCCGTTTTCCAGTTAACGCATTTCTTTACAGGATCGTAGCTTGTTTCACAGCGTTCGCGGCTTCCGTTGTCATCCACATAGTAAACTACGATTCCCTCTGCCTTTTCACCGAAGCGCAGTTCATAAGGCGCGCTTAATGTTACCGTTCCTCCCATATCGGAAATATGCTTTCCACCACTCATGACACTGATATCCAATGCCGGACGATCTCCTATCGTCTGCAGCTGACTGCCTGTCAATGTACTGTTCGTCGTGTATTTGATAGAGATGATAATTGCAAACCCACCTGCCTGTGCAGACTTCTCTGCAAGCGCCTTTGCATCAAATTTGACGGATGTACCATTCGTCAGGATGATTTCAAGACTTTTCGCGTCATTATTGGGTACGTTTACCGCTTCTGAGATTGTTTTTACCACATGGCCAGCAATTTCGACCGTATCCACCCCTTTATCCAGTGCGGAGAAGTCAATCGTAACACCATCTG
>JAFYOD010000201.1 GCA_017556515.1 Lachnospiraceae bacterium | reverse complement strand
TTCCTTCTTTATCTTTTGTCTTCTCTTCACGTGAATCTTCATCAATATCAAGATTGCATCCTGTTACCTGTGAGAAATCCAGAACATCCGGATTTGCCTCTCTCCAGTCTCTTGCGCTTGTTACCAGGAATTTCTGAGCATTCTCATCAAACAAAATCTTTGTATTGACACCGATCGTACGTGTTGTACTGAACGCAGCTACAACGTTCTTATTTTCCTCACGGTATGCAAGCTGCTCATTGATCTCTGCGATCGTACTGTTTCTGCGATCACTGAACCACGGAGATAATTTATTGGCACACGTTTTACACATATTTCCATCTTCCAGCTTTCGATTTCCTAAAAGCCCAATTTCACCACCACAAATGGAACATTCTTTTTTCTTAAACATATCAAATAATCCCATTGCTTACCTCCCTTAATTTCTCCCGGCCGATTCTTTTACATAGCGACCGGGAGAATCAATACTACTCAAATATTTCATTAAATGATATCATCGTTATCGAACGGATCTCCGCATTCCTGACAGAACTTCGGAGGATTTGCTCCTTTCGGCGGTTCCCATCCACACTTATCACATTTATACTGCGGAGCACCTGCTGGCTTTTTAGATCCACATTCCGGACAGAATTTTCCTTTGTTTACCGCACCACAGGAACATGTCCAACTATCTGACGCTTCCGGCTTCTTGGAGCCACATTCTGTACAGAATTTACCTGTTACCGTTGCACCACACTTACAAGTCCAACTGTCTGCTGCTTTCGGTTGTGGCTGTGGCTTTCCACAACCCTGACAGAATTTACCGGTATTGCCTGTCTGACCACAAGAACAATTCCAGCCTGCTGCTGCCTGCATCTGCGCCTGCTGCTGTGTCTGCTGTACAAACTGATGCTGTTGCTGCATCATAACCTGCTGAGCAAGTCCCTGATCCAGACCGGCTGACATATTGTTGGCCATACCCATGCCCATAAATCCAACTGCCGCACCGGCTGTATTGGAAGCAGCAGACTGCATTGCAGATGCTTTTGCACCAACAAGGTGTGCCTGTGCTCTTGCCGGATCCATAAATGCAACGTTACGCTGCATCTCTTTGATCATCTGCTCGTCTTCTTCATTTGCCTTGATGGAAGAAACGCCAAACTCTGCAATCTCAATACCACGTGTATCGCGCCATTTCTGAGAAAGCTCCTCTTTCAGAACATCACGTAATTCAGTTGTGTGGGATACTACTGCAGAATAACGGATTCCCATCTCGGAAATTCTGCCGAATGCAGGCTGAAGTGCTGTCAGTAATTCACTTCTTAACTGGCTCTCAAGGTTGGAACGAACAAATGTGTCTGTCACATTACCGCAAACATTCTTATAGAATAAAAGTGGATTCACGATCTTATAACTGTATTCACCAAAACATTTTACAGCGATATCAATGTCGATCGCTGCTCTCTCGTCTACCACACGGAACGGTACCGGAGATGCTGTGCCGTATTTATTTCCAAGAATTTCTTTTGTGTTGAAGTAGTAAATTCTCTGATCTTTCGGAGCCTCTCCGCCAAATGTAAATCTCTTTCCGACAACCTGGAAAGCAGCCTTAATACTGTCACCAAGATTGCCGCTGAAAACAGACGGTTCTGTAGAAGCATCATATGTAAACTCACCCGGTTCTGCACAGACATCTACAACCAGTCCCTGATCTACGATCATTGCACACTGACCATCCGCTACGACAAGAATGGATCCGTTTGTAATAATGTTATCCGTACCCTTTGTATTAGAAGATCTTCCGCTTGTTCTCTTCTGACCTTTCATTACCAGCACATCTGCAGGCATTGCCTCACAATAAAAATATTCCTTCCACTGATCGGCGAGAACGCCACCGGCTGCTCCTAAAGCTGCTTTAATAAGTCCCATAATATTCTCCTTTCATATACAGACTTTTATCTGATTATTTAATGTTTCTTATTTATACTAAATTAAATAAAATTATACCATATTCTGCAAAAAAATCACTATATTTTCGCTATTTTTTATTTTTATCCCGATCCAGCATGCAATTCATAGACATTTTCTTTGAGATTACATCCACAATGCGGACAAACAAGAGTTCCATCCGGCAAAACCGTATCACAGTCAGGACAATAATCATGCATTTTTTTGTACAAGTCATACAAGGTTTGATCTGTCAGTTTATTTCCACATAACGGACATTCCTGCTCCTCTGTAAGGATCATATGGCCACACCCTGAACATACTTTATGTTTTTTCATTGCATTCGGTCCAAATCCAAACGATTCCAACTCGATCAGTTTGTCCCCGGATGGCATATGAAAATCCTTTTCCAACTCATACGGTGCACAGCTGACACATTCCAAAACTTCTGCATTATACATTGCATCTATCACCCATCTGCCACATTTGTGACATTTGTTGAAGTGCTGCTCGCCCTCTGCTTTCCATACAGTCATTAACTCTTTATCATCGAAAACTGACTGAATTTCCCGCGTCGTACACACCAACACACCTGACAGATCACAATAAAACATATACCTGGTTCCCTTGGAACCTTTGATCCTTTTGAAGCTAGCTGTAGTTCTGTTCATATACAGACCGCCTTCTTTCCATTTCTTAGTTCTTTCTCTTTATCTTGTTTCAAAAATATGTTATACTGGAAACGCTTGCATAAATACAAATTGACTATTCTCCACAGATATACCTTAACACTTATCTAACAAATAGTCGCCACACTATCCGATTTTTAACCGTTTTTTCTTTCAATTCCCCCAAGAAAGTGTGGGAAATGGTGTAGGAAATGCAAATCAAGATCTAATTCTGATTATTTGGAGTTCATTTATGAAAAAACGATCATTTATATATACGTTTTTACTTCTAGTTTCCATATGTCTGTCCGGATGCGGAGCAATCGGAGAAAAGATGACCAGTATGTCGATTATCTATGCGATCACAGCAGTCGCAGCATTGTTATTGCTGATCGTCTTCAACTGTGTCATCCATAAAAAAGATGTATGGTACCAATTATTATTCGCATCCATCTTTATTGTAAATTTAGGTTACTTTACGCTATCAATCTCCAAAACACTGGAAGAAGCTCTGCTGGCAAACAGGATTTCTTACCTCGGCTCTGTATTTTTACCGATGTCGATGTATCTCCTTATCCTAAATGTATCAAATATCAAATATCGCAAATGGCTTCCGATTATACTACTCACCATTGGTATAGGAATGTTTTTGATCGCTGCCAGTCCGGGATACTCTGATATCTACTACAAAGAGGTATTCCTAACCATTAAAAATGGAGCCACGGTTCTGAAAAAAGTTTATGGACCACTACACAGTATCTATCTGTATTATCTGCTTGGATATTTTTCTGTGATGTTAATCACACTTATTTATACGACCGTCCGAAAAAAAATTGCTTCTAACATTCAGGCAGTCATGCTGCTCTGTGCTGTTTTGATCAATATTTTCGTCTGGCTGAGCGAACAGTTGGTTCATATTGATTTTGAAATTCTTTCAGTTTCTTATATCATCAGTGAACTCTTCTTGATCAGTCTGCAACTTATGGCAACAGCAAATACAAATGAGACTGAACCGGAAAAGGCACCGGAAATCGTAAAGCCTGCTTCTGGAACTATTCCTGTTGAAAGTCCTAAACATGAAGTAATTCGCATTCCGGAAGAAGAACCGGATTTTATGACAGAAGCTCCGGTTATTTCCGAAGATCAGATGAATCTCTACCTAGAAGGACTTTCCTCTCTTACTCCAACCGAACGTGTTATCTATAATCTCTATATTTCCGGAAACTCAACAAAGGAGATTATGGCTTCACTCAATATCAAGGAAAATACGCTGAAATTCCATAACAAAAATATTTATGGAAAACTTGGCGTCACTTCACGAAAACAGCTGATCGAATTAAGCAAACAACTTGATAAACGCTAACAAAAAAGGGGCCGCCAGTAATGATACTGACAGCACCTTTTTCTTATTTATTCTTTTGATTTTTTCAGATCCAAAAATCCAAGGATCAGAATCGTTGCGATGATACAAAGGAATCCCACAATATCGATCGGTGCAAACGGCTCTTTCAGCCAAACCGCACAGATCAATGTCGCTGCGATCGGCTCTACACAACAGTACAAGCTTGCTCTGCCCGGACCGATCAGCTTCACGCCCTGCATATATAAGGAAAAGGAAGATATCGTTCCCAATAAAATAATCGTAGCAAAAGCAAGGATCAAACCAAGGTCAATCTTCACAGTATACTGCCACGGTTTGAAAACCATAGCCAGTACGATTCCGCCAATAACCATACCCCAGGCTAACAGATACGGGGTTGCATAATAACGCATCAAACGTTTGGGCTGCATGTTATAAACAACAACTGTCCATGCAGAGAACAGTCCAATCACCAACGCTTCCTTTGAGATTGCCAGATGAGTAATATCACCATGGGTCGCGATCAGGAAAATTCCCAGGATTGCCAGCACCAAAGCCACCACTTCCATTACCTTCGGCACTCTCTTTTCTCCGATACATACCAGGATCATGATCAGAACCGGAGAAATATACTGGAGTACCGTTGCCGTTCCCGCATTGGAAAGCTCAATCGTGTAATAATACGTAAACTGACAAAGCATCAGACCTGCAATGCCATAAATGATCACATCGATCGCATCACGTTTCTTTTTCCAGATTCGAAACGCCTCTTTTTTCTCTTTAATAATATAGTAGAAAAGCATCAGAGAACCGGCCAGGATCAGTCGGATCGGAACCATCCACTTGGCTGTCGCTCCCTTTACATCAAACAGGAACTGACCGCAGGCTGCAGAAAGTCCCCAGAGACAACCGCCTGCGATGGTCATTAGTATGCCCAGCTTTTCTTTTGTGTCTTTCATTTCCATCTATTTTTCCTCGGATCCTTGTTTATTTCAGTCTTGTATATCCGCCGGATGATGTACACGGAATTTCTGTAGCAGTCATCTCACCCTCGGCACTGATCTCGATCTTTAACAGTTCTGTATTCGGAATGCTGCTGCCAAATACGAAATTGCCCATGCTGAACATGATCGGCTTGTCATTATAAAATTCCAACGGCTGCAGCACATGCGGATGGCTTCCGATCACGATATCTGCACCTGCATCGATGTACTGTCTGCCCATCACGCGCTGGTATTCCTTCGGAGTTGT
>JAFYOD010000200.1 GCA_017556515.1 Lachnospiraceae bacterium | reverse complement strand
TGATGAGACGGAGCCGGTATCTTTCCGAGAGTGGTCAGAAAATCATAGTTTGTCTGAATGTTTTCCTTGATGAAGCTTAAGTCTTTTTCATTCAGTGTCTGCATAGTAATCCTCCTATACTTGTTTTGCTATTTGTAGAGAATATTCTCTTGTCGTACTAATTTTTGATCGGGAAAGCGACCTCTGCCTTGAACAGATCTCCGTCAATGGAAAGTTTAAATTTGCCACCCTGAAGCTCTGTAAGACTCTTTGCGATGGAAAGACCAAGGCCACTGCCTTCTGTTGTTCGGGAAACATCTCCGCGAACAAAACGTTCCGTCAGTTCATCCGGACTGAAATTCAGCGGGGAAGCGGAAACATTTTTAATAGAGAATACAACTTCCGCACCACGGTCTTCAACACCCACATAAACACGGGTATTTTCCAAAGCGTATTTGCATGCATTGTTGTAAAGGTTTTCCAGAACACGCCATAAACGTCGGCCATCCGCCTCAATGAGAATGACTTCGTTTGGAAGGGTGGAAACCAGTTTCAAGCGGCTGAGTTCATACTTGTCTTCAAATTCGCCATTGGTCTGCTGGACCAGTTCGACGATGTCGATATCCATCATTTCCAGCTTGATATTTCCGGAACTTGCCTTTGAAGCCTCTACCAGATCTTCGGTTAATGTCTTTAAACGATGAGACTTCTGATCCAGTACTTCCAGGTATTTCTGGATTTTCGGATCCTGGATGTTTTCACGTTTGATCAAATCCACATAGTTGATGATAGATGTAAGCGGTGTTTTGATGTCATGAGAAACATTGGTGATCAGGTCTGCCTTCAGACGTTCACTTTTCACTTGCTCTGCCAGAGCTGTTTCCAGACCGTCGCTAATCCGGTTCAAGCCGGCTGCAAGATCCGATTCCAGACTATGGAATTCATCCAGATCAACCTTGTAACTTGTTTCTCCGGCCGCCAGTCGATCAACTGCCTCGTGGATCATATCTGCCTGGACTGCATTGCGATATAGGAAATAGAAAACAGCGATATTTCCTACTATCCAGAGTCCAAATCCAATAAGAAATGGGATAGAGTCCAAAGAATGTCCGCGATTTGCAAAGACACAATAACATCCCCATACCGTGATCAGGGTATTGATTCCCAAGTACATAAGATAGCAGATGACCAGACGATACTTGAATGTATGCTCGGAGAGCATTTTTGTCATTTCCCTGAAAACACTGTTGGACCAGAGGGTTTCAGCTTTGTAACGTCGAACCAGACTGAAAAATGCCAGGATCAGACAGAAGTAGATTACTCCCAGAGCCACAACCCGGTCGATACGCTCCCAATAGTAAGAGGTTACAAAGAGATGGAACATCTTTGCAAAAAGTGGAGAACCGACGGTAACTCCGACATATGTAACAAAAAGCATGATCATGAGCATAACTTCTGTTTTCAGTTTGTCGATTGGATAAAGTGTGATGGTCTTATCGAAAAATGTCTTATGACCGGAAGCAAAAATCAGGAACAGGAATGTGATAAAAGATCCTGCCATACCGATACAAGTCAAATAAATTCCAAGAACAAAGGTCTCCGTGGAGCCATAGTAATTGCTATGTGCCTGCTTATAATCGTCGTTTGCTTTAAACGTTGTATCAAGACCCAGTACGAAGAAGTTTTTTGTACTGTTATAAGGATTGGTCTCCATCATCATAGCCGGAATACTCGGGAACGTTGATCCGAAGTTGGTGTGTACAGTCAGATCATTGGAGTCTCCGGAATAATAAATGTATCGACCCATTGCCATCATATCGTCATTGGACATCTCTCTTGCATTTGAGTAGATCTTATAGATTGCATCGTTTTTGGAATAAAACGCAACGCGGAAATATAAGTTTGTAAAATCGGACATCAGGCGTGAGTAGATGGAGTAATAAGTGGAATAACGACTGAGGATTTCATAGGTCAATTCCGGAAGTGTCGAATAGGACTGTTCCGGACCGGTCAATGAAGATTCTGACTGATAACAGCGCCAGCGAATGTAGACACGCTCTTTATCTTCTGCCGTAAACTCATATTCATCGGACGGACCATATAGTTCATAGTTACTGGCTTCATCCATGTAATACCCCAGTTTTTTACCATAGGAGATGATATCATTCAGGGTGTAGCTGACCTCACCTTTGGAACTTGTGACTTCCAGAACCAATTTACTGAAATCTACTTTTCCGCCGGTTTCAAAAATTTCCTGATACTGAATGTAATCAAAGATATTGGAAATATCAGATTGCACTTTTTTATTGAAATCAGGGGACTGTTCATAGGTTTCCGTTTCAATCCAATCCAGGCCTCGGCCGTAGTTGCTGTTCAGGTACATAAAACCGATACCGACCAATGCGATGCAGACAAAGAGAATATGAAGAAATCCTACAAACCGCTTTAAGAAAAAAGTAGCTGGCTGTTTACTCATAAAGGATCTCCTTACTGCTTTTCAATTTTATATCCAACACCCCAGACTACTTTTAAATAGCGTGGTTCTTTTGGATTGATCTCAATTTTTTCGCGGATATGGCGGATATGAACCGCTACCGTATTGTCAGCACCGATCGCATCTTCATTCCAGATTTTTTCGTAAATCTGATCGATGGAGAATACCTTTCCTGCATTTTTTACAAGAAGAAGCAGAATGTTATATTCAATCGGAGTCAGTTTGATCGGCTCTCCGTCTACGGTCACATCTTTTGTTTCATCGTTGATCATAAGACCGCCACATTTGTAAACCTGAGAATTGTTCTGCTGTCCCAGATTTCCAAGCTGTGTGTAGCGACGGATCTGGGATTTGACGCGGGCAACCAGTTCTAACGGATTGAACGGTTTGGTTATGTAGTCATCGGCTCCGATGTTGAGTCCGAGGATCTTGTCCGTATCTTCGGATTTTGCGGATAAGATAATGATCGGAATACTGCTTGTCTCACGAACTTTTAAGGTTGTTCGGATACCGTCTAATCCAGGCATCATCACATCTACGATCATTAAATTTACTTCATTTTCTGCCAGAAGATCGAGGGCTTCGTATCCGTCATAAGCTTTTATCACGTTGAAACCTTCTCCGGTCAGATAAATGTTGATCGCTTCTACGATCTGTTTATCATCATCACATACAAGTATTGTTTGCATATGTAAGACCTCCTTATATTAATAGAAAGAAAAATCGTTCACTGCCTTTAGTATATCATAAAAGAACAGTGAACGTATTAAATTTTCCTAACGATTAACAAAATTTACATGAAATGAATATTCGTTAAGGATTATTGTTCGCATGCTTTTAAGTTGCGGAGGAGAAACTGGTAACGAAGCTGTGCGGCATTCAATTCATAAATGTAACAGTCGATCAAGGTTGGATCGATGACATGCTCAAATTGATTTTGGGCCGATGCAATGGCCATTTTACTGATTTCTATCTGTCGTTTTAATTCGACAATCTCTTGTTTTGGTTTTTCTTTTTTAGAAAAAATCATTCAAATTTCCTCCTGTCGGTCAAGAGTTCTTCTTAATGGAAGTATATCCGTTTTTCCATTGAATATGCAAAACTTACAAATCATGAAAAATGGATTTGTAACTTTTAGACGAAAATCGAGGGGTGTTTTTTACAGATCCGAAATTGACTTTCTGACGGATTTTGAGGATAATAAGGACACATTCAGAAATGAGTTCTCATTTCTATTTGGCATATGATTTACCGGCAGATTCGCCGGATGCCCATATTCGGGCAAACATCCCCAAATGTTTATTTTGGAAGGATTTTACGGAAGGAGTGACAGAAGCTTTTGACAGGTCTATTTGTTGTACTCTTTTTTGCTGCATGGACGGACTGAACAACAGGAAAGATTCGAAACTGGATCATTGTTCTGGGACTTCTGATCGGAATTACGGAACGATTTGCAAAAAGTGAAACAGCCGATCTCGTTTTTGACTTGATGGTCTTTTGTGTACATGTCTTTGGTACATGTGCTGTGTTTTATGTACTCTTTTTATGCAAAGTGCTGGGAGCAGGAGATATCAAGTTAATGGCGGTCTGTACAGGGATTCTTGGAACGGAACGAAGTGCACAGATGATTTTGTGTGGATTAGTCCTGGCATTGATTGTGGAAAGCGTTCGCTTAAAGATATGGAAATGTGGATATCCTGCATTTCAATCGTGCAAGGTAAGACTGGCTCCGTATCTGTTTTTGGGATACTGCCTTTGGTGGTTTGTTTTGCAGTGAAAAAAGATGAAAGGAGGAAATGAATGAAGAAGATCATGGCAGTCTATGACGAGGATCCGTTTTACGCGGAACGACTGTCTGACTATGTAAATCGAAAGGAGAAAGGAATTTTTAAGGCTCAGGCGTTTACTTCGAGGGAGCGATTGGAGGAATTTGCAAAGGATCATGAGATTGATGTGCTTTTAGCAGGGGAATCCGTGGAGAAAGAAACATTTCGGGATTTAAAGACAGTTCAGAAGATCTATCTCACAGAAGAACGGGACTCGGAAGGAATTCGTGAAGAGGCATCGGTTTATAAATATCAGTCTGGTGATGATATTATCCGGGAAGTTATGGCGGTATACTGTGAGCTCCCGGGAGTCAAAACGGTTTTTCCCGGACTTACGGAACGCGAAAAACGGATTATTGGTGTTTATTCTCCGGTAGGACGTTGTGGGAAAACCTCATTATCGTTGGCAATGGGTCAGTTGTTGGCAAAAGATGAGAAGGTATTATTTATTTCTCTGGATACATTTACCGGATTTTCACAGTTATTAGATGAACAGTGGAAACGAGATATGTCCGATCTGATCTACTATTATAAGCAGGGAAGATTTCATGGATTGAGACTGAACTCGATCATTTATTATCTGGGAGATATGGCATGGCTGCCTCCGTTTCGCTATCCGGAAGATTTCGGTCAGATAACAGCGGCAGAAATGGCGGAATTGCTGGTTTTGATCCTTCGGGAAAGTGGGTATGAGACGATTGTTTTGGATATCGGAACTTATGACCGACAAGTGCTTCCGATTTTGGAGGTGTGCAATGTGATCTATATGCCCATCAAGGAAGATTCGGTATCACAGGCGAAATTGAAAGAGTTTGAAAAATATGCAGGAGATTTTGGCAGTCGCGGTCTGAAAGAAAAAGTTCATAAGATCCATGTGCCTTTGGTGACCGGGGCAAAACGAATGGAACATTTCCCACAAGAACTGCTTTGGGGAGATATGGGAGATTTTGTTCGTGGACTTTTGAAAGGACAAAGAGGGCTGTGGATTTCATGAGACCGGAAGATTTGGGACAATTAAAACATGAATTAAAGCAGGAAATCATGCAGGGATTTTCCTACCAGTATCAGATGACAGATGAAGAAGTGGCACAGATCATTGATGAAACCATACAAAAGAGAGCACAAGTTCAGCCAGTCACACTTCGCGAGCAATTGAAACTGCAGCGGGAATTGTTTGATTCCTTTCGAAGGCTGGATATTTTGCAGGAATTAGTGGATGATCCTGCCATTACAGAAATCATGGTAAACGGTCCGAAGGAAGTGTTCGTAGAGTCAGGGGGAAAATTAGGGAGGTGGGACAAGGCTTTCGAATCCAAAACTCAGCTTTTGGACCTGATCCAGCAGATTGTCGGGAGAGTGAACCGAATCGTCAATACATCGACGCCGATCGTATCCGCACGTTTGCCGGATGATTCCAGGGTTCATGTAGTTCTGGAACCCATTGCGATCAATGGACCGATCCTGACCATTCGAAAATTTCCGGAGCCGATGACTATGGAAAAGCTTCTGGCATACGGAAGCATTTCCGAAGAAGCGGTGGAACTTTTAAAAATGCTGACAGCAGCCCGTTACAACATTTTTGTCAGTGGAGGAACCGGAGCCGGGAAGACCTCTCTGTTGAATGCACTGTCTGAGTTTATTCCGGGAGATGAACGGGTGGTTACGATTGAAGATTCTGCGGAACTGAACCTCTCGCATATTAAAAATCTGGTCCGAATGGAGACCAGAGAAGCCAATGCAGAAGGAGAAGGCGCGATCGGGATCGGAGAGCTGATCCGTGAGTCCTTGCGTATGAGACCGGATCGCATTGTGGTAGGAGAGGTGCGTGGAAAAGAGGCACTGGATATGCTCCAGGCCTTGAATACCGGGCACGGAGGTTTTTCGACCGGTCATGGGAATAGCGCGAAAGACATGCTTAGTCGATTAGAGGTAATGAGTATGATGTGTGAAAGTATCCCTCTCCTTGCAATCCGAAGTCAGATTGTTTCAGCAATCGACATTATGGTGCATGTGGCAAGAATGCGCGATAAAAGCAGGAAAGTCGTAGCGATTGAGGAGGTGGATCGCATTGAAAATGGAGAAATTGTCTTGAATTCGCTGTTTACTTTTGTGGAAACGAGCGAAGGGAAAACATCAGAAAAAGTGGAAGGCAGACTTCAAAAGACAGGAACGCTCAAACATCAAGAGAAGCTTAGAATGGCAGGATACCGATTATAAAACGTATCAGTTAAGTAAAAAGGAATGGGTGATCTGCGCTGTGCATGGTATTGCAGGTATCGGAATTTTAAGTTTTGTGTTTTTTAGGAGTATGGTGGTGTTTCTATGTCTGATCCCGTTGGGACTATGTTATCCATTCGTTATGAGGAAACAGTATCAGAAGGCGCGTCAGGAGCAGCTGCTCATGCAGTTTAAAGATATGATCCTCGCACTGTCCGCGTGTTTAACAGCCGGGTACTCGACAGAAAATGCATTTACGGAAACACTCAAGGAAGTAACCAGAGTATATGGAAAAGACGCAATGATCGCGAAGGAGATCCGATGGATGATCCATAAAAATCGATTGAATTGTACCATGGAAGAGGCTCTGATGGAGTTTGCAAATCGCAGCGGTCTGGAGGATGTGAAAAGCTTTGCGGATATATTTTCGGAGGCCAGATCCAGCGGAGGAGAATTGATGAAAATCATAGCCAGAACTGCGGATATTATTTCTGAGAAAATCCGTATTCGGCAAGAAATCTTGACGAGTACGACTTCCAGGAGGCTGGAACAGAAGATTATGAGCGGAGTACCGATCGGGATCGTGTTTTATTTGGAGCTTACTTCCCATGGATTCTTTGATGTACTTTATGAAACGCTGGTCGGGCGGATAATTATGACGGTATGTCTGGGAGCATATCTTGGAGCGATCATATGGGGAAAGAAAATCATGGATATATCAGTATGAAGCGCTATGGAAAATACGTTATAAGCATTGTAGTCGGAGGTGTCTGTTATCTGGCTGCAGAAATGTTGGGACAAGAAACGGATTTTGTGGAAAGCGGCCGATTATATCGGAATCCTTGTGGACAAGGGGAAGCGGCTTATAAGGTTGATGTGGATGGATTGGAAGAACCTTTTTCCATTGAACTTTTCATACCGGAACAGGAGCTGTCGGAAGAACAGTTTCAGGCAGTGTTACCGGAAATGGCAGATCTTTTGATGGAACGGATGGTTGGAGAGAATCCGTCACTGCAAGAAGTGTATGGAAATCTGAATCTGGTGAAAGAACTTCCAGAGTATGGAGTGGAGGTATCTTGGCAGTCCGATCATCCGGAGATTGTCGGAAATGACGGTATGGTGAGCGCAGAAGAAGCTGCAGAAGTATATCTGGAAGCTACCATGTATAATGGAAGTTTTTCGGAGGTGTTGGAAATTCCGATCCGGGTTTTTCCTGCGCAGGCATCTTTGGAGGAACGTTTTCGCCTCGTGTTGGAAGAGGTGATACAACAGAATCCAGAGCAAGAAGAAGTGATCCTGCCAACAGAGTTTGAAGGGAAAAAAGTTCAGTATCGAAATTCGGACAAAACATCCAACGGACTTTTCCTGCTTTTGGGTATTGCGGCAGCCGTCTGCATGTTTTTAAAAGAAAAAGAAGATGACGCGTTAGCCAGAAAGGTGCGTGAGGAGCAGTTAATGGAGGACTATCCGGAATTCGTATATCAGTTATTGATCTTGATCGGTGCAGGATATTCTGCAAAAGCAGCTTGGAAGAAGGTGTCGGAACGTTATGAAGAAGATAAAGAAATGATGAAACGGCCGCTTCTGAAAGAACTGCAGTTTACGTTGAATCAAATCGAAACCGGAGTTCCGGAAGTCAGGGCTTATATCGAGTTTGGAAGACGCTGTGGAAATCGAAAATACATGAAATTTGCGTCTTTGCTGGAAAGCAGCATCAGTACCGGAGGAAAGAATCTGAGAAAATTATTGGAAGATGAAGTAAAAGAAGCCTTTGAGCTGCGTACGGATATAGCCAGAAGAAAAGGAGAAGAAGCGTCTGCAAAACTACTGCTCCCGTCATTTGTAATGTTAGGCGTGGTTATGGTGATGGTCATGGCTCCGGCATTTCTGACCATATTGTAAAGAATAGATTGTGGAGGGACCATATGAAGATACGAGAGTTTTTGATGGAAGAGGACGGAGTTTCCAGTATCGAAATTGTATTGCTTTTGGTGGTTTTGATCGGGTTGGTATTGGTGTTTAAAACACAGATCAATAAATTGCTGACCAGTATCTTTACAGAGATCAACAAGCAGGCGAAAGAGGTATATTAAGTGAAAACGAAACAGGGAGAGATTTCGGTATTTCTAAGTCTGATCCTGGTATGTGTGCTGTCATTGTTTTTGGGTCTTGTGGAATCTGCAAGGATGGCAGGGGCAAGATTATATCTGGAGATGGCAGCGGATTCCTCCGTGTGTTCTGTGATGAGCCAGTACAATCGGAACCTTTGGGACATGTATCATCTGTTATTTCTGGAAGTAGAATCGGACGAGGCCATTGAGGAATCCTTTGCATCGTATTTGGAGTTTTATTTGAGCCGGGAAAATTTGTATCCGATGCAGATAAAAGAAGTGGATGTAAAAGAAGCAGAGACAATGACGGATAAAGGCGGAATCGCATTAGAAAAAGAAATCCTCTCCTACGTTGCATATCAATTTCCGGATCTTCTTTCTGGTTTGGCTGATGTAGAAGATCTTCTGGAAACCGTTCAAGAAATGGAAGATGCAGAACCGGACTGGGATGCTGCAAATGAGTGTATCGATGAGATCACGGATTCTGATCAGGAAGAAGAACTAGAGATTGATTGGGAGAAAATTCGGCTTTTGGATCGGTTAAAAGAACTTTTTCGAGGAGATATATTGGATCTGGTTTTGGGAGAAGAGGTACTTGTTTCAAAAAACAGTGTCCGACTAAAAGGAATTCCTTCGACAGAGTACAGAGGAGAGCGATTGAAAGAAGGCAGCATTGCTGAGAAATATATGATCAGTGAATATTGTCGTTTGAATTTTGATTCCTTTTTGACCCAATGTGAAAGGAAACTGGCTCCAAAGCAGCAAGTTCTTCAATATGAACAGGAATATCTGCTTTTTGGAAAGGAATCGGATCGAAAGAATCTGAAGGAAACCGTAGAAACGTTACTGGCATTGCGAGGCAGCTTGAATCTCAGTTATTTGCTTCAGTCATCGAAATGTCGAAGCGAAGTCGACCTGTTTACCTTGAGCTTATCAGGAGGAAATATTTATATTCAGGGTGCTTTATCTGCCTTTATTTTGAGTTTGTGGGCATTTGCAGAAGCCGTATGGGATGTAAAAATACTTCTAAAGGGAGAATCGGTCCCTTTTTTCAAAAGAACGGATCAGTGGAACTTGGGGCTGAATGAGTTTCTTAACTTCCGGTTTTTAGATAAGCCGCCGAAAAAAGGAACGACAGGAGCTATTTATCAGGATTATTTGCGTATCTTGTTTTTGATTGCAAATCGAACGGAGCGCAATGTTCGGATCATTGACGTGATTCAGTGGAATGTGCAATCGGTGCAGGAAGATTTTCTGGTTAGTGATTGCATTTCCAAGTTGGAAATGCAAACAGCTATAGAAGAAACGCATTTGTTTTTGAAAAAAGGAAAATATGCAAGAACAACAAATGTAATCGGGAGTTATTAAGATGGGAGGTGAATGGCTGTGCTCTCTTTTTCGGGTAAAATCCATATGAGAAATACGATAAAACAATTAAAAACCATAATAAAAAATATTACAAAGTCTCTCCAAGTACCTTGTAGTCCTCTGTTTTACACATCAAGATCATATCTTCCCGGGAAGAGAGTACTGCCATTCATCTCCCGGAAAAGAAACAAAAAAAGGTTTGATGGCAGTATCACAGTGGAAGCCGCTCTTGTGCTTCCACTGTTTCTCTTTTTTGGAATGGCGCTGTTAGCGCCGATCCGATGGCTGGATACGCAGAGGCAGATTCAGACTGTGACGGAGCGGCTTGGTGAAGACTTGAGTAAGAATGGGTATTCCGGAGAGAATATGCTTTCTGATGCAGCAGCAGGACTTTGGCTGTATGGAAAAGTACGATCGTATGCTGACCCTGTCCGAATCTTGAAATCCAGTGTGGTTGATGAACAGGGGAATGTTCATCTGGAATTGACGTATCGGGAACCGATCCCTTTCTTTTTTGAGAAGATCAGTGGAGTAACCATGCATGTTTCGGTAAAACGAAGGGCATGGACCGGTCTGGCAGGAAAGCTGACTATACATGGTTCAGACGGAGAGCCGGGAGAAGAAATGGTCTATGTGACACCGGAAGGGAAACGATATCATCGCTATCGGGATTGCAGTTATCTGGTAAATCTTTGTAAAGCGATTTCCATGGAGGAGCTGGACCATTATCGAAATAATGACGGAAAAATTTTTTATCTATGCAGTCATTGCGGTTTTGAATCCAACACACAGAATATTGTATACATAACAACGTGGGGAGTTCGTTATCATTATGATCGGTCTTGTGCAGCCATGAGCAGTTATTTTCGGAAGGTTCCTTTAAGAGAAGTGGTGGATTGGGGGGAGTGTTCTGTTTGTGCAGGAAGAACTGTATTATCTTGAGTTTATAAAAGAAGTGCTGTTTTTCGTGATTCTGTTATGGGTCTCTTATCAAGATTGGCAGCAGAAAAGTATATCGAAAAGAAGTTTATGGCTGGCAGGAATTCTTGGAATGGGTGTTAGCTTGGTTTGGAAAAGAAGCTTGATACAAATGCTCCTGTCTGGTGGAATTGGACTGTTCTTATTGATTTTAAGTAAATGTACGAATGGCGGAATAGGAGAAGGGGACGGATGGTTTTTTATAGTATCAGGATGGTATCTCGATTGGCAAGACAATGTGCAGTTATTTTTATCGGGATTGTTTCTATGCTTTGGGGTAAGTCTGATTCTTGTTGTCCAAAGCTGTTTTCGTCATCAAAAGAAGAATATGACACTTCCGTTTTTACCATTTTTGCTTCCGGCAGGGATCGAACTGCTGATGGACTCCGTGCGTCTTTCACAATAGAGGCAGCTATTGTCATGGGAGTTTTACTGATGTCGCTTTCAATGTTGATCCAATATGCATATATGGAACATGATAAAGTCATCG
>JAFYOD010000002.1 GCA_017556515.1 Lachnospiraceae bacterium | reverse complement strand
GATTTTAGTATGATACGTGCATGAGTTGCACCGCCATCTACGATTTCCATGGCATCTTTATGGTGCAATACAACGCCCTGGATCGGTGTTTCGCCAACCTTCGGAACTGCACGTGTAAATAACAAGGTATCTTCACCTTCGTCAATCGGTGTTCCGGTCAATGTAACAAATGCAACTGCACCTGCATTTACCAGCTTTTTGTACATATCTCCGTTCATTGGATTATTAACCATAACAATCTTTCCTTTTGCAAAAGAAAGATTGATATCATCACCATTTTCTGCATACAAGAACGGAGCTTCGATTCCACCTTCCGGCGTACTGCCGCAGCGTCCGTATCCGGCAACTTTATATGTCTTTTCAAATGGTTTGGTCACAGTAAATTCTGCTTCCAGGATCTTCCATGTATCAAACTCAAACTCTTCCTGACGACTTTCTACGCCAAAGCATTTTAACTCTTCCTGAATTGCAAGAGCAGCTCTTAACTCTCCCTCTGTTCCTGCTTCACGAACATATGTGAACTGCTTCATGAATTCCAACTGACGTTTCCCACAAATTTCATTTAAGCTCATTGTTTTCTCCCCTCTGATGCGATATATCCTCTTTTCGTTCGATGTTCCCTGCCCTCCCAATGACTGAAACATGAACACTACTTTTATTATACTTTATTTGAATATATTTACAAGATAATAGCTCGAAAAAAAGCGGTTCCGGAAAATCCGGAACCGCCAATTATGTACATCAATTAGTTAAGGCCAAGAACCTCTTTAACTTTTGCTGTGATGTAGATACCGATATCTCTGGAAGCATCTACTGTCTGTGCGCCGATGTGCGGGGAAACGATGAAGTTGTCGCACTCGAACAGCGGGCTAGCGAATGTGTCATCACCTGTAAGGCCGTCACCTGCAAGCTCGTTCTCCATAACGTCTGTAGCGTAGCCGCCGATTGTACCAGCAACAAGTGCCTCGTACATATCTTTCTCGTTAACGATACCGCCACGGCTCATGTTAAGAACTACAGCATCATCCTTCATACCAGCAAGAGACTCTTTGTTGAAGAGGTCTTTTGTCTCTGGTGTTAACGGAAGGTGAATGGATACGAAATCAGAAACTTTAAGAAGTTCCGGAATTGTAACGCTTGTAGCTTCCTGCTCGCCGAATACGTGTGCCGGAAGGTACGGATCGTAAGCAACGATTGTCATGCCAAATGCACGAGCAATGTGACCTACACGCTGACCGATACGACCGAAGCCCATGATACCAAGAGTTTTACCTCTTAACTCGCGGCCTACGAATTTGTATTTATCCCACTCGTGTTTAACTTTTACGTCGTGGTTAGCTGTAAATGTGTCACGGGAAATGTCAAGCATCTTGGAGATTGTAAGCTCTGCTACTGCGTTTGCATTTAAGCCCGGAGCGTTGAAAATCTGGATGTTTTTGGATTTTGCATATTCCATGTCGATGTGGTTAAGACCAACGGAACATACACCGATAACTTTTAAGTTCTTAGCTGCGTCGATGATCTCCTGATCGATCTTCGGGTCAACACGCATGATTAATACGTCAACATCTGCGATGTCAGCGATAACCTGTGCTTTTGTGGACGGAAGGTTGTCAGCTGTTTTAACTTCCATGTACTTGCCGAGTTCCTCAGCGATGCCTGCATAAACTTTGTCAATAATAAGACACTTCATAATAAATGTTCTCCTTTCGGGATTTTCTCTTCCTAGTCGTCGTAACGACAAAATCCTATGATATCATTCTCTTATAGTTTAATAAAAATAAACCGTTCTGTAAAGCCTTATTTGGGAAATTTATACTTAATTTTATTTTTCTGGTCTTTTTTCAATATAATTCTTGGTTAAGCCTCGTCAATTGCCTTGCCAATATCCGTTCTCATATATTTATTTTCAAACTGAATCCACTCCGTTGCCTTGTAAGCATTTGCTCTTGCTTCCTTTAATGTGGAACCGTTTGCTGTTACACCGAGAACACGACCGCCATTTGTAATAAACTGTCCGTTTTCATTGAATTTTGTACCGGAATGGAAAACATAATATCCATCATTGTTCTCAAACTTCTCAAGACCTTCGATTACAAATCCCTTCTGGTAAGCTAACGGATAGCCATCAGAAGCAAGGATAACGCAAACAGTTGCACGATCGTTATCAAATTTCAGATCAATTTCATCGAGTTTGCCGTCGATACATGCCTCGAATACATCGATGATATCATTTTCCAGTCTCGGAAGAACAACCTGTGCCTCCGGATCACCAAATCTTGCATTATACTCTAATACCTTCGGTCCATCCGGTGTCAACATAAGACCAAAGAAAATAATGCCTTTAAACGGTCTGCCTTCTGCTTTCATCGCATCTACGGTAGACTGATAAATGTATTTCTGACAGAATGCATCGACTTCTTCTGTGTAGAACGGGCTTGGAGAGAAGTTACCCATACCGCCAGTATTCAGGCCCTGATCACCATCTTTGGCACGTTTATGATCCTGTGCGGAGCTCATGATCTTAATGGTGTTTCCGTCAACGAAAGAAAGGACAGAAACTTCACGGCCTGTCATAAACTCTTCGATTACGATCTCGCTTCCGGCAGCACCGAATTTTCCGTCTGCCATCATTTCTTTGACAGCATCTTCAGCCTCTTCTTTATTCTGGCAGATGATAACACCTTTACCGAGCGCAAGACCGGATGCCTTTACAACGATCGGCATTTTTGCAGTCTGTAAGTATTCGAGAGCTTTATTCATGTCTGTAAAGTTCTCGTATGCCGCTGTCGGAATATTATATTTCTTCATTAAGTCCTTAGAGAATGCTTTGGAACCCTCCAGGATTGCTGCAGCTTTGTTCGGGCCGAATACACGAAGGCCTTCTGCTTCAAATACATCCACGATGCCGCCAACAAGCGGATCATCCATACCGATGATTGTCAGATCGATCTCTTTTTCTTTTGCAAATGCAACCAATTTATCAAACTCCATCGCTCCGATGGATACACATTCTGCCACCTGGGAGATACCTGCATTGCCCGGTGCACAGTAAATTTTTTCCACTTTTTTACTCTGTGCAACTTTCCATGCAATCGCATGCTCTCTTCCGCCGCTTCCTACGATTAATACTTTCATGGTTTTCCTCCATTAAAAGCAGACCGGAATGCTGCCGGCCTGCCAAAATTCGTTTATTATATTT
>JAFYOD010000026.1 GCA_017556515.1 Lachnospiraceae bacterium | reverse complement strand
GATCACCCACGGACATGAGGACCACATTGGTGCGCTTCCTTATGTTTTAAAAGATATCAATGCCCCGGTCTATGGCACAAAACTGACCATCGGTCTGATCGACCACAAATTAAAAGAGAATAATATGCTTAAAAATGTGAAACGCAAAGTAGTAAAACACGGACAGTCCATCAATCTTGGATGTTTCCGTGTAGAGTTCATTAAGATGAACCACAGTATCGCAGATGCGACTGCTCTTGCAGTATTCACACCGGCCGGCGTGATCTTGAACACCGGCGACTTTAAGATTGACTATACTCCGGTATTCGGAGATGTAACGGATCTGCAGAGACTGGCAGAGCTTGGAAAGAAAGGTGTTCTTGCACTGATGTGTGATTCTACAAATGCCACACGTAAAGGCTTTACCATGTCTGAAAAGACGGTTGGAAAGACTTTTGATGCGATCTTTGCAGAGCACAGACAGAACCGTATTATTGTAGCGACATTCGCTTCTAACGTAGACCGTGTACAGCAGGTGATCAACACTGCCTGCAAGTACGGACGTAAGGTTGTGGTGGAAGGCCGCAGCATGGTAAACGTCATCGGTACCGCACAGGAGCTTGGATATATCAGTATTCCGGAGGGAACACTGATCGATATCGAATTGCTGAAGAATTATAAGGAAGAAGATACAGTTATCATTACAACAGGAAGCCAGGGTGAGTCCATGGCAGCCCTGTCCCGCATGGCTTCTTCCATGCACAGAAAAGTATCTATTACACCGAGAGACGTGGTGGTGATCAGTTCCACTCCGATTCCGGGTAATGAAAAAGCCGTATCCCGCGTAGTAAATGAACTTTCTATGAAGGGTGCGAAAGTGATCTCCCAGGATACTCATGTTTCCGGACATGCGTGTCAGGAAGAGATCAAACTGATCTATTCCCTGGTGCATCCGCAGTACTCTATTCCGATCCATGGAGAATTCCGTCATCGTATGGCCCAGAAGGAGCTGGCAGAGTCCCTTGGCATGCCGAAAGAAAACGTTATGATGCTTCATACGGGTGATGTGCTGGAAATCGGAGAGAGCGGCGCGGAAGTGGTAGACCATGTACAGTCCGGTGGAATCCTGGTTGACGGACTTGGAGTCGGAGACGTTGGCAACATCGTTCTTCGCGACAGACAGAATCTTGCCCAGAACGGTATCATTATCGTTGTTCTGGCACTGGAGAAATATTCTAACCAGCTGCTTTCCGGACCGGATATCGTATCCCGTGGTTTTGTGTACGTAAGAGAGTCTGAGGATCTTTTGGAAGAGGCTCAGGCAGTGGTTGACCAGGCAGTCTGGGATTGCCTCGACCGTCACATTACAGACTGGGGCAAGATTAAAAATATTATCCGCGACAGTTTGAGCGAGTTCTTATGGAAGCGCATCAAACGTAATCCGATGATCTTACCGATCATCATGGAAGTTGAGGGATAGAAGAACTGAAATTGACTGATACCGGGGGATCGGAAACAATCGGTCCCCCGGATAGAACCGAGGAGTTATATGAGCAGAGTAACAAAAGAAATCAACAAAATGAGCTTAGCGGTCATTAGTTTTTGCGGACATCTTGTTCTGTACACACTGGTGGCAGTGCTTTTGTTCATGGGAGCGAAAAAAGGATATGAGTTCGGTTACAGCATTTTCTATGCGCCGGGAATCGATAAAGCTCCGGGTGTTGAAAAGGTAGTGACTCTGGATGG
>JAFYOD010000199.1 GCA_017556515.1 Lachnospiraceae bacterium | reverse complement strand
GTAGAAATGGCAAAAAAATATGGCGTACAGCTTGTGGTACGCTCCAGTCTCAATCATACAGAAGGAACCGTAGTGAAGGAGGTCGTGAAAAAAATGGAACGAATGATCATCAGTGGCGTAGCCTTAGATAAAAATGTAAGCCGAATCTCTGTATTCGGTCTTCCGGATGTCCCGGGCTCTGTTTTTAAACTTTTCAATACGCTGGCAAAAGCCAATATTAACGTTGATATTATCATCCAGTCCGCAGGCCGTGACGGTACAAAAGACGTTTCCTTTACCGTTTCCACAGACTGTCTGGACGAAGCCATGGCCCTTTTAGAAGAGAGAAAAGAATATCTGCAGTTTGAACGCATTGAATCTGACTGCAATATCGTAAAACTTTCTGTTGTCGGAGCCGGAATGATGTCTAATCCGGGTGTTGCCGCGAAAGTTTTTGAGTGTCTCTACAACATCAATGTTAACGTTATTACCATTACAACATCTGAGATCAGAATTACCGTTCTGATCCCAAAACAAGATGCGGTTGCTGCTGCCAACGCGGTGCATGATGCATTTGGATTATCGGAGTAGCCTATGAAAATTGTTGTTTTAAATGGAAGTCCAAAAGGAAAATACAGTATTACGCTGCATACGGTTTTGTATCTGCAACAGCTTTATCCGAAACACACCTTTGAGTTTTTAAATGTGGGCCAGCAGATCAAAGCGCTGGAGAAAGATTTTACTCCTGCGCTCCGCATGATCGAAGATGCAGATCTCCTGCTCTTCTCCTACCCGGTTTACACCTTTATCGCTCCATCTCAGCTCCATCGTTTCATTGAACTTTTAAAGAGCTCCGGTATTTCGCTTCACGGAAAATATGCAACGCAGTTATCCACTTCCAAACATTTTTACGATGTGACTGCTCACAAGTATATTGAAGATAACTGTTATGATCTCGGACTCAAATATATCCGCGGTCTCTCTGCAGACATGGAGGATCTTACCAAAGAAAAAGGACGCAAAGAGGCTCGTGATTTCTTCCGCTTTGTCCTCTGGAGCATCAAGCATGACCGTCATGAGGCATTCCCTGAGATGTCTGCTGCTCCTAATTATATGCCGGTTCAGCTTCCGGTCGAAGGTGATGCACAAAAATCCGGCGACGTTGTGATCATAACAGACTGTGAGGAATCCAATACCCAGCTTGCCGCTATGATCCGGCGCTTCCGTGCCGTGCTTCCGTACAAAACGCGGATCTTCAACTTAAGAGAATATCCATTCAACGCGGGCTGTCTCGGCTGTTTCAAATGTGCTGTATCAGGAAAATGTGTCCATAAAGATAATTTTGACGAATATCTGCGAACAAAGATCCAGACTGCACAGGCTATCGTCTACGCATTCCGGATCAAAGATCATTCCATGGGGGCACTCTTTAAACTTTACGATGACCGTCAGTTCTGCAATGGTCACAGAACTGTTACCATGGGTATGCCGATCGGATATCTTGTAAGCGGCACTTACAGTCAGGAACCAAATCTACGCATGATCATTGAGGGTCGCGCACAAGTAGGCAGCAACTTCTTGGCCGGTGTCGCTACCGACGAGACCGATCCTAATCGTGAGATCGACAAGATGGCAGCATCTCTGGCTTATGCATTAAAACACAACTATGTTCCGCCTCAGAATTTCTATGGAATCGGAGGCATGAAAATATTCCGCGACTTGATCTGGCTCATGCAAGGTATGATGAAAGCAGACCATAAGTTTTATAAGTCACACAACCAATACGACTTCCCACAAAAGCAATGGACACAAATGATTGCCATGCATGCAGTCGGTGCAATGCTGGGATCTCCGGAATTACTCAAGAAAATCGGTAATAAAATGAACGAAGGTATGGTCGCACCTTATAAAAAAGTCGTCGATAATGCTGCAAAAAAACGCAAATAAAAAGAACGCGTAAAGCTGAGAGTATTCCCGTCTTTACGCGTTTCTTTTTATTTGATGATCTTATTGATCTGACGATCATCTGCCCATGGAAACACTTCCTTCACACGGCTCTTGATCCGTTCTTTCGATCCTTCCGGCTTCTCTTTATAAGCCATAGTTACCAATTCGTATCCCCAGATCTGCTCCGGCATTGCATATATCGCAATGGACCATCCGTACTGTTGTCCTTTTTTATTTTTTCTCTGACGAAAATCTTTGACAGTCAGATATGTCTGCATCTGAAGATCCGTTACAATTCCGGGAAAATTCTTTTCTCCGCCTTTTCCAAAACCGGCCAGTTCTTTTAATTCATTGGAATATAATTCCTCATGTTCCAAAAACTGATCCATAATCCTTTTACTTCGAAAACTCGCCAATCCATCTTCATATCTGGCGTCAAAATCGTACCCGTCACGACGATAATTAGCAAAATGAGGAAGCCATTCTAAGGAAATAAAACCGGCTTTCTTATCAAAGAATTTTCCATATGCAACTTTTCCGCTTCTGGCGATCTCTTCACGCCATTCCCACGGATCCTGTTCCGGATCTCCGCTCCACCAGCCTTGCGGCCAAGTATGTTCTTCTACAGAAAATCCATCAATCTCATTTTTGAAAAGCGGAAGAAATCCAACTTCATTGACATAGTTGATCAATTCCTGTGCGGAACGGATCCGTAACGGATCATCCCACTCCAAACCGTGCATGATCCACTCTCCGTTTTCTGCTCCCATCCTTTCACCTCATCCATTAGTACATCTGTAATTTGAAGGTCTCGTTTGCATTTTCCACAACAAAAATGCGCGGATCAAGCCAATGGTTTTTCACTTCGCACCAGTTAAGATCAATATCAAACACTTCTCCGTCGACTTCAACTGCAACCATAAATCCTTCAAAAGCCATACGCTGGATCAATCCCTTTTTCGTTCCTTTTATGGAAGAAGTGATTTTCACCTCTCTGCCTGTATTTCTGGCTGTCACCAGCATCGTGATCACAAGATCCGGTTCTAACATATCTGTTCTCCTTTGCAAAAGACCTCAAATGGCTAAATACCATTCAAGGTCTTTGATATCGCATCAATTACTTCTGCTCTACGTATTTCTCTTTCAGTTCAGCAATTTTAGCTGTGTAAGCCTGCTGCTGTTTCTGCTGAAGAAGGTTCTTCTTGATCTGCTCTTTTACTGTCTCGAAAGCAAGAGTCTCAGCATCACTCTTAGCCTCAACCTTGATCAGGTGGAAACCGAACTGAGTCTGAACCGGTCCAACAACTGCACCGATCTCTGCTGCGAATGCAGCTTCCTCAAACTCTTTTACCATCTGGCCTTTGCCGAACTCACCAAGGTCACCACCCTGCTGACCGGACGGACATGTGGAAGACTCTTTTGCAGCGTCTTCGAATGTCTTCTCACCATTCTGAATCTGAGCAAGGATCTCTTTGCAAGCCTCTTCGTCTGCTACAAGAATATGTTTTGCACTTACAGTCTCCGGTTTGCTGTAGTTATCCGGATTGATTTTGTATACAGCCTCAGCCTCGTTATCTGTTACTTCGATACCTTTCATGATCTCGTTCATAGCCATACGAGCTTTGATATCTCTTACGATGTTTGCTAACATCTTCTTGTAATCCTCTGTCATGTCAAGCTGAAGATCATCAGCCATCTTCTCTAATACATGAAGAGTAACAACCTGCTCTACGTACTGCTCACGGAAGTACGGGTTGGAAGCGTACTGTCTCTGCTCCGGCGGAAGATTGGATAAGAATGCGTCAACATCTGCATTTGTGATCTCTTTGCCTGCAACAATTGCTAAAACTTCGTTATTCATTGGTGGAATCTCCTATCTATTTACGTTTTTGCGCTGTAACTGAGTATCATTTTACAGCCGCAACTGGTTATATATTATAGCTGTTTCACAGCTGAAATGCAAGCCTCGATTTATCTGTGAATATACATTCTCGTCATCTTTTCTTCTCCGTCTCCCTGCACCATGCAGAAAAACTCCCAGCCGTATCGCTCATAGAAACCGGTATGGTCTGTGATCAGATACAACGGGCTAATCCCATTCTTCTTCATATCGGTTACAACAACATTTAACATCTTGCCCGCAATCCC
>JAFYOD010000198.1 GCA_017556515.1 Lachnospiraceae bacterium | reverse complement strand
GCAAAGTTTGCTGCAAGCTGGAACAAGATCATTGTACCAAAAAACGCCATAAATCTTGTCTTGTATTTCATGACAACATCCTCTTTCTTCTGTATTTCGACGTAAAATCTTTATTCAAATGTTTTCATCAATTCTGCCATTTCTTTAAGGTTGTCGAAGATCGCATCCGGAGTTACATCGGAACCGGCTACATCTTCAATTTTCACCTCTCCACTCAGCACAAGAATACCATGTGCACCATTGTTAACGCCTGTCTTCACGTCTGTGTAAAGGCGGTCACCGACGAAGGAAATATGCTCTAACTCTGCACCTGTCTTTGCAAGTACATAGTCCACGGTCTCCTTAAACGGTTTACCAACATACTTCGGCTGTTTTCCTGTAGACAGAGAGATGGCTGCACACATCGCACCGCAATCCGGAATAAAACCGTCTCGAGTCGGACAGTTGATATCCAAATGAGTTGCAAGGAACTCTGCACCGTTTCTGATATAATTACAAGCAAGCATCAATTTTTCATATGTGAGAGTCATATCAAAACCGATCACAACCACATCCGATTGTTCCTGTGTCAAGTTGATACCATTCTCTTTAAAGTTATTCTCCAGATCCGGAGTACCTACTAAATATACGGATTTACCCGGGTAATTCTCTTTTAAGTAGTGGATCATTACATCGCCGGATGACATGATCTGGTCACGACCAATGTGACAGTTCATCTTTGCAAGTTTTTCAATATAAGTATTCGGAGATTTGGAAGAGTTATTTGTTAAGAACACGAAACGTTTTCCAAGGCGCTCCACCTGCTCTAAAAAGTCGAGCGAACCATCGATGATCTCATTATCAAGGTAAAACGTTCCATCCATGTCCAAAACAAAAAGTTCTGTCTCCTGCAGTAATACTTTCTTATCCATTTGTTTTTCTCCTCTATTCCAATCAGACTTTGAAGCGGTATCCCACGCCCCAGATTGTCTCAATATACTGCGGTTTCGCAGTATTCATCTCGATCTTTTCACGGATCTTTTTAATGTGAACCGTAACGGTAGCAATGTCTCCTATGGACTCCATGTCCCAAATCTTGGAAAACAGCTCTTCCTTTGTATACACATGGTTCGGATTCTGTGCGAGGAAAGTAAGCAGATCAAATTCCTTTGTTGTAAAGTTCTTTTCCTCACCATTGATGTACACACGACGTGCAGTTTTATCGATCTTCAGACCACGGATCTCGATAATATCGTTTGCCGGCATTCCACTTCCGATCAGACGCTCGTAACGGGACATGTGCGCCTTCACACGGGCTACCATCTCACTCGGGCTGAACGGCTTGGTCATATAATCGTCCGCACCAAGACCGAGACCGCGGATTTTATCAATATCATCTTTTTTCGCAGAGATCATAATGATCGGTGTATTTTTTATTTCACGGATCTTCTTACAGATCTCGAAACCGTCCACTTCCGGAAGCATCAGATCGAGAATGAACAGATCAAAGTCCTCTTCCAACGCACGTTTCAAACCGGCATGACCGTCATGTTCGATCTCCACCTCGAAACCTGCCAGCTCTAAGTAGTCTTTTTCCAGTTCTGCGATACTTACTTCATCTTCTACAATTAAAATTTTACTCATAGTTTACTCCTTCACCAAAAGATCCATGTCCTATGCATTGATCTTTCTTAATACGAAATGGATCTCTGTTCCGATTCCCTGCTTGCTGGTCGCCCAGATCTTTCCTCCATGATCTTCGATGATCTTCTTTACAATAGAAAGTCCGATTCCGCTTCCGCCGGTTGCAGAGTTTCTGGAAGAATCTGTTCGATAGAAACGGTCAAAGATATACGGAAGTTCTTTCTGACTGATGCCTTTTCCGTTATCTTCGATCTCCACCTGTACAAAATCTCCCACATCCAGAATACGGATGTTGATGATCCCTTTTTTCTTGTCCATATATTTGAGTGAGTTGCCGATAATATTATCCACCACTCGTTTGATCTGCTCTGCATCTGCGATGACCAGAACATCCTCATCTACATAATTAAAATATCCCAGTTCCACACCTCGGGCTTCCAGATCCAGACCAACCTCATCAATACAGTCTCCAAAATACTCAGCCACATTGATCTTCGCAAATGCATACGGGATCTTATTGGTATCGATCTTCGAATAAAAGGTCAGTTCCGCGATCAGATGATCCATGTCATTTGCTTTATTATAGATGGTTCGAATGTAGCGTTCCAGCTTTTCCGGAGAAGATGCAACACCGTCAAGAATACCTTCCGCATATCCTTTGATCGCTGTGATCGGTGTCTTCAGATCATGGGAGATATTACTGATCAGTTCTTTACTCTCTTTATCATACTGGATCTTCTCCTCCGTCGTTTCTTTCAGGCGGATACGCATCTCCTCAAAGTTCTGGCAAAGCTGCCCGATCTCATCATCATCTTCTACATCAAGAGTGAAATCCAGATTGCCGTCACGAATCTGTTTTGTCGCTTCCTGCAGCTGTCCCAACGGTTTCCAGATAGAGCGATACACCCATGCGATCATCAGTGCTGCGGTCAACACCAGAATGATACCACTGGCAACCAGCATCTCTGTAAACATGGATTTCACTTCCGGGATCACTTCCACAACATTTGTCACAAGAAGCAAGGTTCCCTCTGTACCATCGGTAAACTGAAAACCTCTCTGCTTGATCAAATGCTCCGTATCACTATCCAGATAGTTTCCCCAGGATCCTGTATTTCCAAGATCATCATAATTTTTAATCTCAGAAGCCAGTGCACGGGTCTTATCCTGGTTACCTGTATAGATCAATTCTTCTCCATCTAAAATGATCAGAAAAGAGTGTGCATTGGCAAGTTTTGTATTCATCCGGTCTAAATACGTCCGATCGTGAAATTTCTCCGGATCGCGCTCCAACGTCTGATCCATCTCCATCTGGATTGCTTCCGTCAGGCGGCTGAATACTCGGATCGAGGCACCGGATGCCAGATCCACCTGTTCCTCCAGTCCATAGGTCTCACTGAACATCTTCCCCTGATAATCATACAGGGACATGATCGCCAAATAAATAAGTGTTATCGGAAGGACTGTGATCGTCAAAAACGCGATCGCAAGTCTTGTACGGATCTTCATATCGGTACAGGCCTCCTTTCCTTCTATATATTTATTTTCAACCTGTTTTGTCCGAATTCTAAAAATAGTATAACATATTTCTAATCTCTCGTTTATAAAACAATTCTAAAATATTTCTTTTCAGAACCTATTCGTTTTTTCACACTTTAATGTTATAATGATATATTATGAAAACTTTTGTCGTATTGGGAGGAACGTAAATTATGACAAACAGACAACAGCAGATTGTAAATAATGTTGACGCGATCAAACAACTGATCTATGATTCTGAGCGCTGGCTCTGGGCCCATCCGCAGACCGGTTTTACAGAGTGGGAAGCAAATACATACCTGACTGAGCAGTTTGAAGCTCTTGG
>JAFYOD010000197.1 GCA_017556515.1 Lachnospiraceae bacterium | reverse complement strand
GGACTTGGACATCTTACCGTCGCCCTGTAACAGCCACGGATGACCGAATACCTGCTTCGGAAGCGGAACATCCAGAGCCATTAAGAAGATCGGCCAGTAGATAGTATGGAAGCGGATGATATCTTTACCGATGAGGTGAAGATCTGCTGCCCAGTACTTCTTGTACATGTCGTCGTGGTTGCCATCGCAATCATAACCAACGCCTGTGATATAGTTTGTAAGCGCATCAAGCCATACGTATGTTACATGTCTCGGATCGAAATCTACCGGAATACCCCATGTGAAGGATGTTCTGGAAACGCAAAGGTCCTGTAATCCCGGAAGAAGGAAGTTGTTCATCATCTCGTTCTTTCTGGATACCGGCTGAATGAATTCCGGATGTGTGTTGATATGGTCAATCAATCTCTGCGCATATTTGCTCATACGGAAGAAGTAAGCCTCTTCTTTCGCCGGCTGTACCGGACGGCCACAGTCCGGGCATTTGCCGTCTACTACCTGGGATGCTGTCCAGAAGGACTCACACGGAGTACAGTAAAGACCCTCGTAATGTCCTTTGTAAATATCATCCTGCTCGTAGAGTTTTTTGAAGATCTTCTGAACCTGTTTCTCATGGTACTCATCTGTTGTACGGATGAATTTGTCATAAGATGTGTTCATTAAATCCCAGATACCTTTGATCTCGCCTGCAACTTCGTCAACGAACTCTTTCGGTGTCTTGCCTGCGTCCTGAGCCTTTAACTCGATCTTCTGACCGTGCTCATCAGTACCTGTCTGGAAAAATACATCGTAACCCTGCTCTCTTTTGTAGCGGGCGATCGCATCTGCTAATACGATCTCGTATGTGTTGCCGATATGCGGCTTACCGGATGTGTAAGCGATCGCTGTTGTAATGTAATACGGTTTCTTACAATTCTGACACATAACTTTTTGTTCCTCCTAAATTCGATATATCATTCATTTTCGGACTTTTTCCCCGGAAAAAGGTATAAAAAAAGCCCGTCTTTTTTCTTAAAGACGAGTTCCCCCGTGTTACCACTTTAATTCAGAAGTACCTCACGATACTTCCCTCATCGGCTGCTCTCCCGATCGTCCGGGATTCACAGTCTGACACGCTAACGGGCGCTTCCGGCATGACCTAAATGATAGTGCTACCATCTCAGCCACACAGCTCCGGGACCATCTTCTGCAAACTGCCCACTCCCCGTTCACACCTTCTCGGGGTCTCTGTAAGTTTCTTGTCTGCGTACTCTTCCCTTCACAGCCTTTGACATATATGTAACCATACTAAACTTTTCTGACTATTTTGTCAAGGTGTGGCTGATAAAGTAGACTATTTTTTCTTATTTCAATTCCTGTATTCAAATTCACGATCCACAAGGTTGTTTAATCTGTAACCTTACGGATCACCTTGCACGGATTTCCCGCCGCCATACTGTTGGCCGGAATGTCCTTCAGTACAACACTGCCCGCGCCGATCACACAATTGTCTCCGATCATAACGCCCGGACAGACCAAAACACCTGCACCAAACCATACATTATTTCCAACCGTGATCGGTTTAAAGATCTGATATCCGGCTTTGCGTCGCTCCGGATCTACAGGATGCACCGCTGTGACAAATGTACAGTCCGGTCCAACCAGAACGTCATCACCAAATGTGATCCTTCCGCCATCCATAAATTTACAATTATAATTGGCAAAAAAGTTTTTGCCCAGCGTAATATATTCGCCGTACTCACAGATAAATGGGGACTTGATGTAACAGTCTCCATCTGTATTTTT
>JAFYOD010000196.1 GCA_017556515.1 Lachnospiraceae bacterium | reverse complement strand
TCCGATTGACCGCGTATTCACTATGGAAGGTTTTGGTACAGTAGTTACAGGCACTTTATTAGAAGGAAGCTGTAAAGCCGGAGAAGATGTGATGTTGTATCCGGAAGAACGTCTGATCAAGATCCGTGGAATCCAGAGTCATAATCAGAAAGAAGAAGCGGCTTATGCAGGTCAGAGAACTGCTATCAACCTTGCAAACGTAAAAAAAGAAGACCTGGAACGTGGACAGGTTCTTGCAGCGCCGGGAATTTTAACCAACAGTATTTTCTTAGATGTAAAAGTCTCATTATTTAATACAACAAAACGTCAGTTAAAACATGGGGACCGTGTTCATGTGAACTATGGCTCTGCACAGACCATCGCAAAAGCCGTCCTTCTTGATAAAGATGTCATTGGAGCAGGAGAAAGCGCGTATGTTCAGCTTCGATTTGATGAACCGATCGCAGTAAAACGCGGGGATCGCTTTATCATCCGATTCTATTCTCCGGTTGAAACATTTGGCGGAGGAATTGTCCTGGATGCCTGCCCGGGTAAGCATAAACGCCACCAGGAGGAACTAATCCAGGCGCTTGCAATTCGTGAGACAGGTACGGATGATGAAGTGTTAGAATTGGTTCTGAAAGAGGAAAGTATTCATTTTCCATCCGTGCATGACCTCGCTTCCAAACTGAATTGGAATGATGCGGAAACAGAAGCAAGAATGGAAAAATTGAAAAAGCAGAAAAAAGCATTATCATTAAATGATGGCAATTTCTTCCATAAGGATTTCTGGGATAAAGTAACAGCAAAGACCAATGAGCTGCTTGCAGCATTCCATCGAGCAAATCCAATCGCTTCCGGTATGGAAAAAGAGGAGTTCAAGAGTCGAATTCTGGACAGTTTCTATCTGAAAGATTATAAAAAAGGCGAAGTAATCTTAAACGAATTGATCAAACGCGGTATCATGACAGCCAACGGAAGTGCAGTTGCAGTGGCAGGTTTCTCTGCGCAGTATTCAGATGAACATTCCGATATGAGAAATGTCTTACTGCAAACATACATGGCAGCCGGTTTTGAAGCGCCGTCAACCGATGATGTGATGGCAAAATTCAAGGATAAAAAGCAGGCGAAGCAGGTATTGAATGATCTTTTTAAAGAGGGGACTCTGGTAAAACTGAATCCGGGAGCTTATCTTTACAAAGATCATTATGCGAAAGCCATGGAGCTTCTTCGCGGGCACTATGCAACTCATGATACGATGTCACTTGCAGAGTTCCGCGATCTTACAGGAACCTCCCGCAAATATGTTCTTCTGTTCCTGGATCATTTAGACCAGCAGAAGATCACAAAACTCCAGGGGGATGTAAGAATCCTTCTGAAATAAAGGAGAATTCATGGAATTCAGACAGTTGGAGGCATTTGTTAATGCCGTGAAATATAAAAGTTTTTCTAAAGCTGCGGATGCGACCTTTTTGACACAGCCGACGATCAGTACTCATATCAGTAATTTGGAAACAGAGCTGGGAGTTCGTCTTTTAAATCGAAAAGGACGAGAAATCACGTTAACTTCACAGGGACAAGAGTTCTATGGATATGCCATGGAACTCTTGAATACAAGAGAGCGAGCGTTAGATCATATTCACAATCAATCTAAGGAAGTTGATGGGATTTTGGAGATTCAGACTTCTTCCATCCCAGGACATTCATTTCTTCCAATGTTAATGGATGAGTTTCATAAACGATATCCTAAGGTTCGTTTTTATGTGGAACAGACCGACAGCCGTACAGTAAATGAAAATATTTTGAACCAGAGAGGCGAGATCGGTTTTACCGGATATAAAGGAAATTCTGCATTAGCATTCGAAACGGTTTTTGAGGATGAAATGGTTTTGATCACTCCTGATATTGAAAAATATCGCTCTTATAAAAACGGAGAAGAGATTCCGACAGAATTATTTATTCATGAGCCATTTATCATGCGAGAAGACGGATCCGGAACGAAGCAGGAGATGGAGCAGGCTCAAGTAAACGGAAAGGCAGTATTTAAACATATCGAAGTGATCGCAAAGATGACGAATATGGAAGCTGTAAAGCAAGTCGTAGGTCGTGGCCTGGGAGTGTCTATCGTTTCTGAACAGGTTGTGAAAGAAACCGCAGAATCCGAGAAAATTCGTTATTTTAAGATTCAGGGATTAGAGAAAAAGCGATGTTTTTATTTGACATATAATAAAAATGTAGTGTTATCACCAACAGCGGAATTGTTTTTGAAATTTGTTCGGGAGAGAACCTCCGCGCAATAGAAAGAGGACTTATGAGACAAAAAGAATGGAAACTAGTGATCACATTCCGAACAACCGCAGATGCCATTGCTTTTGAAAAAGCATGTAAAGCAAATGATAAGCCGGGCAGAATGATCCCGGTTCCGCGCGAGATTTCTGCAGGTTGTGGACTTGCATGGGCTTCTGTTCCGGAAGAAAAGGACGGAATGGCCGTATTTCTTGAAGAACAGAACATCAAGTGTGAGGAAATGAAAGTCTTGTTTTGTTAGTAAAAGAGGGATGAATGATGGGAATTTATTTCGATAATGCAGCGACAACGAAACGAAAACCGCAGTGTGTCATCGACGCGGTAATCGCTGCCATGAATCAAATGGGAAATTCCGGAAGAGGTGCACACAATGATTCATTGGATGCTGCACGCCTGATCTATGATACAAGAGAACGGATCTCTGATCTTGTGAATCTTGGAGATCCACGCCAGGTTGCATTCACGTCGAACTCA
Source organism: Lachnospiraceae bacterium (assembly GCA_017556515.1). GTDB lineage: Bacteria > Bacillota > Clostridia > Lachnospirales > Lachnospiraceae > Pilosibacter. The sequence continues at coordinate 1,393 of JAFYOD010000196.1, read as the reverse complement.
ACAGAGGCATTGAATACAGCGATCATGGGTTTGTTCGATTGTGGTGATCATATCATTTCGACCGTGATGGAGCATAATTCTGTTTTGCGTCCTTTATATTTTTTGGAATCAAAGGGAGCAGAAATTTCATTTGTTCCATGTGATGAAAATGGTAATTTGAAAGTTGAGTTATTGCAATCTTATTTGAAAGAGAATACGAAAGCAGTTGTTTGTACTCATGCTTCCAATCTGACGGGAAATGCCAATGATCTGTATCAGATCGGTGAGTTCTGTAAAGCTCATCAGTTGCTGTTTATTGTGGATGCTTCCCAGACAATGGGGGTATTGCCAATTGATATGCAGGCGATGAATATTGATGTGCTTTGTTTTACAGGTCATAAAGGACTTTATGGTCCCCAGGGAACAGGCGGACTATGTGTAAGACAGGAGATTCGTATTCGACCACTGAAATCCGGTGGCAGCGGAATTCATACATATTTAAAAGAGCATCCGACAGAAATGCCGACAGCACTTGAGGCCGGAACGTTAAATGGTCATGGTATCGCAGGTCTTCATGCATCTTTAGGATTTTTAAATGAAATAGGGATCGATGAAATCCATAAAAAAGAAATTGCTCTTATGCATCGTTTTATCAATGGAATTTCGGACATTCCTAATATAAAAGTATATGGAGATTTCAGTACAGATCATAGAGCTGCAGTGGTGTCGTTAAACTTAGGAGATTATGATTCTTCAGAAGTGAGTGATGAACTGTCCTATACATATGGAATCGCTACAAGACCGGGCGCTCATTGTGCACCGTTAATGCATCAGGCAATGGGAACGGTTGAACAGGGTATGGTTCGATTCTCATTTTCTTGGTTTAATACAGAAGAGGAAGTAGATATTGCGATTCGCGCAATGCATGAACTGGCAGAAGAATAGAAGTGCAATGAGAAGGAGCAGATATCGATTGTTTTATCAATACCTGCTCCTTATAACATTTCGTTCATTGGACTTATACCTCTTATGTTTCATCTATTTTAATGTGTAGTACTTTCAACTACTTTTGATAATATCCTCGATTATCAATATGTTATATGATTTTTATAAGTTGACATTTATAAAAATTTCCTGAGGATAATTTAGTATTTCTTTGGACTATACCTCTCTTTCTTAGATTTCTTTTCGTTAATTTCTTTTGTTGTCATTATAATAGCACATACAAAACGAAATGTCAACATAAATATTGAAAATAAATATAAATATATGAAATAATATTGTGTATATTATATGGAAATAATAAAATATTCAAACAATATATTGTTTTTGATCTGGGAGGAATTATGAAGACATTATATATATCTGATTTGGATGGAACTTTACTTAGAAGTGATCGTAGAACCTCGGAATT
>JAFYOD010000195.1 GCA_017556515.1 Lachnospiraceae bacterium | reverse complement strand
TAATGGAAAGCCGCATATCGGCCATGTTCTGACCCGTGTCATCAAGGATATGATTCCGAGATACCGTACGATGAAGGGCTACATGGTTCCGAGAAAAGCGGGCTGGGATACCCATGGACTTCCGGTAGAGCTGGAAGTGGAGAAGCTTCTTGGACTGGATGGAAAGGAGCAGATCGAAGAATATGGTCTGGATCCGTTCATCAGCAAGTGTAAGGAGAGTGTCTGGAAATACAAGGGGATGTGGGAGGATTTCTCCGGTACCGTTGGTTTCTGGGCAGACATGGATGACCCATATGTAACCTATCACGATGAGTTCATTGAGTCCGAATGGTGGGCACTTAAGACCATCTGGGACAAGGGACTTCTGTACAAAGGCTTCAAGATCGTACCATACTGTCCGCGCTGCGGAACTCCGCTGTCTTCCCACGAAGTAGCACAGGGTTATAAGGATGTCAAAGAACGTTCTGCAGTAGTACGTTTTAAAGTGAAGGATGAGGATGCATATATCCTTGCATGGACAACCACACCATGGACACTTCCTTCCAACGTGGCACTTTGTGTGAATCCGGCAGAGACCTATGTGAAGGTAAAAGCAGCAGACGGCAAGATCTATTACATGGCAGAGGCGTTGTGTGAGAAGGTACTTGGCAAGCTTGGCACGGAGGAGACTCCGGCATATGAGGTATTGGAATCCTACACAGGCAAAGATCTGGAGTATAAGGAATACGAGCCTCTGTATGACTGTGCAGCAGTAATTGCAGAGAAACAGCACAAAAAAGGTCATTACGTAGTATGTGATTCTTACGTTACTTTGACGGATGGTACTGGTATCGTACACATCGCACCTGCATTTGGTGAGGACGATAATAAAGTCGGACGCAAATACGATCTTCCGTTTGTTCAGATGGTAGATGGAAAAGGTGAGATGATCGAAGGTGCTCCATGTGCAGGTATGTTTGTAAAAGATGCAGATCCGGGTATCTTAAAAGATCTGGATGAGAGAGGTCTTCTCTTCGATGCACCAAAATTTGAGCACAGCTATCCACATTGCTGGAGATGTGATACTCCTCTGATTTATTATGCACGCGAGTCATGGTTTATTAAAATGACTGCAGTAAAAGAGGATTTAATTCGTAACAATAACACGATCAACTGGATTCCGGAGAGCATCGGTAAGGGACGTTTCGGTGACTGGCTGGAGAATGTTCAGGACTGGGGTATCAGCCGTAACCGTTACTGGGGAACTCCTCTGAACGTATGGGAATGTGATGACTGCGGACATATGGAATGTGTTGGTTCCCGTGAAGAACTGAAAGCATTGAGCGGAAACGAAGCAGCACTGACCGTAGAGCTTCATCGTCCATATATCGATGAGATTACCTGCGTTTGTCCAAAATGCGGTAAGCCAATGAAACGTGTACCGGAAGTCATTGACTGCTGGTTTGATTCTGGAGCGATGCCGTTTGCACAGCATCATTATCCATTTGAGAATAAGGAAAAATTCGAGGCACAGTTCCCGGCGCAGTTCATCTCTGAGGCAGTGGATCAGACCCGTGGATGGTTCTACTCTTTGTTAGCAGAATCTACCTTATTATTTAATAAAGCACCATATGAGAATGTTATCGTTCTGGGACATGTTCAGGATGAAAACGGTCAGAAGATGAGTAAGTCCAAAGGAAATGCGGTTGACCCGTTTGATGCATTGGCTACTTACGGTGCAGATGCGATCCGCTGGTATTTCTATATTAACAGTGCACCGTGGCTGCCGAACCGTTTCCATGGAAAAGCGGTTCAGGAAGGACAGCGTAAGTTCATGGGTACACTGTGGAATACGTATGCATTCTTCGTATTATATGCAAACATCGATGAGTTCGATGCGACGAAATATACACTGGACTATGAGTCTTTGTCCATCATGGATAAATGGCTGTTGTCCAAATTAAATACCGTAGTCGGTAAAGTGGATGACGATCTGAACAATTATCGTATCCCGGAGGCTGCAAGAGCACTGCAGGAGTTCGTGGATGAGATGAGTAACTGGTATGTCAGAAGAAGCCGTGAGCGTTTCTGGGCAAAGGGTATGGAGCAGGATAAGATCAATGCTTATATGACTCTGTATACTGCACTGGTGACGATCAGTAAGGCAGCAGCTCCGATGATTCCGTTTATGACAGAGGATATTTATCGCAACCTGGTATGCAGTCTGGATCCGAATGCTCCGGAAAGCGTACATCTTTGTGATTTCCCGACCGTTCATCAGGAAATGATCGATAAAGATCTGGAAGCAGCTATGGAAGAGATTCTGGCAATCGTTGTTATGGGTCGTGCAGCACGTAATACAGCTAATATCAAGAATCGTCAGCCGATCGGTACGATGTATGTTCGTGCGGAAAAAGAGCTGGACGAAGTATATAAAAACATCATTGCAGATGAGCTGAACATCAAACAGGTAGTCTTTAAAGATGATCTGAGTGATTTTACCAATTATACGTTCAAGCCGCAGCTTAAGACTGTAGGACCAAAATACGGAAAGAGTCTGAATGGTATTCGTCAGTATCTTTCTGAGGTAGACGGACGAGCAGCTATGAAAGAACTGGGAGAGACTGGCAATCTGTCGTTTGACATTGGAAGTGTATCCGTGGTATTATCTTCGGAGGATTTGCTCATTGAGACTGCCCAGATGGAAGGTTATGTGACAGAAGCAGATAACAACTTGACCGTTGTTCTGGATACCAATTTGAGTGAAGACCTGATTGAAGAAGGTTTTGTACGTGAGATTATCAGTAAAGTTCAGACCATGCGTAAAGAGGCTGGTTTTGAGGTGATGGATAAGATTGTGGTATACAGCACCGGCAATGGAAAGATTGCGAAATTTATGGAAATTTATCGTGATCAGATCCAGAGCGATGTAATGGCAGTTGACATTCGTTTTAACGAAGTGAATGGATATACAAAGGAATGGAACATCAATGGCGAAACCGTCACCCTTGGTGTGGAAAAGCAGTAAAAGGAGAGAGTTATGGCGAAAAGAGTTTTTAACAAAGAATTCTTTATCAGAAGTGTGAAATACAATGTTCGTACACTTTTTAGAAAAGAAATCGAAGAAGCAAGCAAACAGCAGATTTTTCAGGCTGTAGGTTATGCTGTCAAGGATGCAATCATGGATGCATGGATTGCTACTCAGAAAGAATACGATGAATCAGATCCGAAGATCGTGTACTATATGTCCATGGAGTTCCTTATGGGCCGTGCACTGGGCAACAATCTGATCAACCTTACTTTCTATGATGAAGTAAAAGAGGCACTGGAGGAGATCGGTCTTGATCTGAACATGATCGAGGATCAGGAGCCGGATGCAGCGCTTGGTAACGGCGGACTTGG
>JAFYOD010000194.1 GCA_017556515.1 Lachnospiraceae bacterium | reverse complement strand
TGAAGAAATTCTTAAGATTTGAACAATACTAATCTTTACATAATTTATACATTCGTTTTACCGGTTGTTGATTGTATACATGAAATATCTTTTATATACTGATGACTGTTGAGAGGAAATGTTTTAGAAAGAAAGAGGTATTATTTGAATTACAAGGCAATTAGAAAAAATAAGGAAGTATTGGCATATTTAAAAAAGGGGAATGAAAATTTAGGAGTTTTTGGATTTACGGATCATTCGGAGGTACATTGTGCTATGGTTGCCGAACGAGCAGGAATGATCTTAAAGAAGCTTGGTTATTCGGAACATGATGTAGAGGTGGCAAAGATTGCCGGTTTTATGCATGATATCGGAAATGCGGTAAACCGTAAAAATCATGGAGAGTACGGTGCGTTGCTTGCAGATCGAATTCTGGAAAAGATGAATATGGAATTAGAGGATCGTGTAACAATCGTATCTGCGATCGGAACACATGATGAGTCTACAGGAGGCGCGAAAGATGCGATCTCTGCAGCATTGATTTTAGCAGATAAAACAGATGTAAGAAGAAACCGTGTAAGACCGAAGGAAATGTCTGGTTTTGATATTCATGACCGAGTAAATTATGCTGTAACAGAAGCAAAATTAAAAGTAAATCCGGAGAAGAAAGTGATTACACTGGATCTTCAGATTGATGAAAATATCTGTTCTATGCTGGAGTATTTTGAGATTTTCCTTCAGAGAATGCTGATGTGCCGAAGAGCGGCAGAGATGCTTGGAGTGAAATTTAAACTGACAGCGAATGGAAGTAAAATTGTATAGGAACGATAGGAGACGAGCAATAAGAGGCTCGTTTTTTTGTTATCCGGGAGGTCTTGATCCGGCCAATTTGATTAATTTAGATTTCACCTAAATTTCACATAACATGTCTTTTAGATTTCACATTCGGTTCATAAAATGTACCTTGTAACGAAGCAAAAAACATAAACTTACAATACAAGGAGAAAATTGAAATGAGAAAAATGAAAAAAGTAATTGGTATGATGATGGTTGGTGCAATGACACTCTCTCTGTTAACAGGCTGCGGCAACAACAATAAAGTAACAGGTTCTGTTGCTACAGACGGATCTACTTCCATGGAGAAGGTAATCGGCGGTCTTGGTGAGGCATTCCAGAATGACACAGGAATTACATTTACATATAACCCGACAGGTTCCGGTTCCGGTATTAAGGCAGTTCAGGAAGGTCGCTGTGATATCGGTCTTTCTTCCAGAGATCTGAAAGAGGAAGAGAAGGCAGCAGGCTTAAATGCAACTGTTCTGGCATACGACGGAATCGCAGTGATCGTGAATCCGGAAAATCCGGTTTCTGATCTGAGCGTAGAGATGATTGCTGATATTTACACAGGTGAGATCACAAACTGGGCTGAGATCGGCGGCAACGATGCTGAGATCGTACTGATCGGCCGTGAGGCAGGTTCCGGTACTCGTGACGGTTTCGAGTCTATCACAGACACAGAAGATGCTTGTCAGTACCGTCAGGAACTGACATCCACAGGTGACGTGATCACAACTGTTTCCCAGAACCTGGGTGCGATTGGTTACGCTTCTGTAGCTTCTGTAAAAGAGAGTGTAAAGGCTGTAACAGTCGATGGCATTGCTCCGACAGAGGCGACAATTAAAGACGGCAGCTATGTGGTACAGCGTCCGTTTGTACTTGTAACAAAAGCGGACAAAAAACTTAGCGACGCTGCTCAGAAGTTCTTTGATTACATTACTTCTTCCGCTGCAAATGAGATTATTTCTGCAGCAGGTGTTGTATCTGCAAACTAACAATTTAAAAAACGCGGCGGTTTGCGAAAACCGTCGCTGTTTTGCTGCGAGGAAATAGAATGAAGAAAAATCAAATGTTAGAAAAAATCATTCACGGAATCTTTCTTTTACTGGGTCTCATTACAGTAGGCTGTGTGCTGCTGATCACAGTATATCTTGTGATATCCGGTATTCCGGCGATTCGTGAAATTGGACTTATCAAGTTTTTATTTGGAAAAGAATGGGCATCGACTGCAGCTGAACCGGCATACGGTATTTTGCCATTCATTTTAACAAGCATTTACGGAACAGCAGGTGCGATCGCGATTGGTGTTCCGATCGGTTTTATGACAGCCGTATACTTATCAAAAATGGCATCTCCGAAAGTGAAAGAGATCATGCAGTCGGCAGTCAGTCTGCTGGCAGGAATCCCATCCGTTGTATATGGTCTGGTAGGTATGCTGGTACTGGTTCCGGGAATCAGAAAAGTGTTCCATGTTCCGGATGGAGCCAGTCTTCTGGCAGCGATCATCGTGTTAGCCATCATGATCTTACCGTCCATTATCAAGATGTCAGTAACTGCCCTGGACGCAGTGCCAAAGGAGTATGAGGATGCATCCCTTGCGTTGGGAGCGACTCCGATCGAAACTTATTTTAAAGTTTCTGTACCGGCAGCAAAAAGTGGTATTGCAGCAGCAGTTGTACTGGGCGTGGGCCGTGCGATCGGAGAGGCGATGGCAGTTATGATGGTTGCCGGTAATGTGCCGAATATGCCGGATTCTCTGTTCCAGAGTGTTCGTTTCCTGACAACGGCAGTATCCAGTGAGATGTCTTATTCCAGTGGCTTACAGAGACAGGCACTCTTTTCCATTGCATTGGTGCTGTTTTTATTCATCATGTTGATCAATGCCACACTGAACTTCTTCCTGAAACGTGAAAAGGAGTAAATTATGCTAAATCAACCATTATCGAAAAAAAGAAAAAACTTTGAACTGTTGATGAAATCTTTGATGATTTTGTCGGTAGGTTTGACCGGAGCATTGGTTCTGTTTCTTATGATCTATGTCTTGTGGCAGGGACTTCCGAATATCACATGGGAGTTGCTTTCCACAAAACCAAGTTATCTGACAGAACGCATTGGTATTCTTCCGGATATCCTGAACACGGTATACATTGTACTGGCAACATTGATCCTGGTTCTTCCATTAGGAGTCGGTGCAGCCATCTATTTGACGGAATATGCATCCAACAAAAAGGTCGTTGGCATGATCGAATATGCTGCGGAAACATTGTCCGGTATTCCTTCTATTATTTATGGCTTGGTTGGTATGCTCTTGTTTTCCAACAGTATGGGAACTTGTCTTATGGCCGGTGCTCTGACACTTGTGATCATGAACCTGCCGACGATCATGCGTACCACACAGGAAAGTTTAAAAACTGTTCCGCAGTCTTATCGTGAAGGTGCATTTGGTTTAGGTGCCGGAAAATGGCGTGTTGTTCGTACGGTTGTGCTTCCGGGTTGTGTTGATGGTGTGATCACAGGCTGTATTTTAGCAGTCGGCCGTATTTTAGGTGAATCTGCAGCCTTGTTGTTTACTGCGGGATTTGCCCATGCGGTCAACGGTCTGATCGATGGTCTGGCGGCTCCGGGTGCGACTCTGACGGTTGCTCTTTACGTGTACGCAAAAGAGCAGGGTGAGTTTGGTGTAGCTTTTGCGATCGCAGCGATTTTGATGGTTCTTACAGTATTAATTAACTTTGCGGCAACATCTGTGCAGAAGTATTTTGCAAAAAGGAGAAATGTATGAGAAATCTGATCTCAGTAAAAGATATGTGCCTTTGGTATGGCGAACACAAGGCGTTAAAAAATGTAAATATTGAAATTCCGGAAAAGAGCATTACAGCATTTATCGGCCCTTCCGGATGTGGTAAATCTACGTTCCTGAAGACATTGAATCGAATGAACGATCTGGTTCCGGACGTGAAAATCAGCGGAGATATCCGCTATGAAGGAACGGATATTTTTTCCAAGGAAGTGGATGTAAACCAGCTCCGCAAAGAGATTGGTATGGTATTCCAGAAACCGAACCCATTCCCGATGAGCATTTATGATAACGTGGCATATGGTCCGCGTACCCACGGTATTACCAACAAAGTACAGTTAGACGAGATCGTAGAAAATGCATTACGCGGTGCAGCGATCTGGGATGAAGTAAAAGACAGACTGAAAAAGAATGCCCTCGGTATGTCCGGCGGTCAGCAGCAGCGTCTTTGTATTGCGAGAGCTTTAGCGGTAGAACCGAAGATTCTTTTAATGGATGAACCGACTTCTGCACTTGATCCGATCTCTACTTCCAGGATCGAAGAACTGGTTATGGAACTGAAAGAGAAATATACCATTGTTATGGTTACTCACAATATGCAGCAGGCTGTGCGAGTTTCTGATTATACAGCATTTTTCTTATTGGGTGAGCTGGTAGAGTTTGGCAAGACAGATGATATCTTCTCTCAGCCGAAGGATCAGCGAACAGAAGATTATATTACAGGACGATTCGGTTAAAGGAGGAAATTATGAGAAATAGATTTGATGTACAGCTTTATGAATTAAACAGAGAGATTATTGAGATGGGAGCCATGTGTGAGGAGGCAATTTCTACTGCATCCACAGCTCTTCTTTCCGGCAATGTAGAACTTGCGTCTAAAGTACGTGCAAACAGTCATCTTATTGACCAGATGGAGCGTGATATTGAAAGCCGATGCATGAAACTTCTGCTTCATCAGCAGCCGGTTGCAAGAGACCTTCGTCAGATTTCTGCAGCACTGAAAATGATCACAGATATGGAACGTATTGGTGATCAGGCGGAAGATATTGCTGAGATCGTAATTTTCTTAAACGGACATACGATGGAAGGCATGGAGCAGATCGGCGAAATGGCTCGTGAAACCATCGCAATGGTAACAGCCAGTGTCGATGCATTTGTGAAAAAGGATGTAGAAATGGCTCAGAATGTGCTGATCCAGGATGATATTGTGGATGACTATTTTGCCAAGATGAAAGATGGGATTATTTCCATGATTGCAAAAAATCCGGAGGATGGAGAATTTGCACTGGACCTCCTGATGATCGCGAAATATTTTGAACGTATTGGTGATCACGCGACAAATATCGCAGAGTGGGTCATTTATTCGGTAACAGGTGCACACAAGGAGGCATAACCATGATCTGGTGTGTAGAAGACGACAGTGGAATTCGGGATATTGAAATGTATGCGTTGAATTCTGCCGGATTTGAGACCAAAGGTTTTGAAGACGGTATTGTGTTTTGGGAAGCATTGCAAAAAGAGAAACCGGAGTTGATCGTTCTGGATGTGATGCTGCCGGGAATGGACGGGATCGAGCTTTTGACAAAAATAAAAGAGTCTGATGAATACAGTACGATCCCGGTGATCATGGCAACTGCGAAAGGTCAGGAATACGACCGGATCCATGGCCTGGAACTGGGCGCAGATGATTATATAGTAAAACCGTTTAGTGTGATGGAGATGGTTTCCAGGGTAAAAGCTGTTTTGCGCCGCAGCAAGCCGAAACAAGAGTCCAGGCTGTTAAAAGCAGGCGAACTGATCGTGAATCTGGATGAACATACCGTAACGGCAGATGGAAATCGTGTTTCTCTGACGCACAAAGAATTTGAACTTCTGCGCATGTTTCTTTCTCATCCGGGAATGGTTTACACCCGAGATCAATTGTTTTCTCAGGTTTGGAAGTTAGATTATATGGGAGATTCCCGTACACTCGATTCTCACATTCGCACGCTGCGCCATAAACTTGGTGAATACGGAAAGAAAATAGAAACCGTGCGCAATGTAGGATATCGTTGGGAGGTACATTATGACAAAAAAAATATTTAATGCGATTCTTAGCGTGGCTACGGCTGTATTACTTGCAAGCCTAATGATCGTTACCGGTGTATTATACCAGTACTTCAGCAACGTGCAGGAAAAACAGTTAAAGGATGAACTGAGTCTTGCAGTCAGTGCAACAGAAGAACTTGGAAAGGACTATCTGGAAGGATTAGACTTTGAGCGATACCGACTGACTTGGGTCGATCATAACGGAACGGTGATCTTTGACAGCCATGCAGACATTGCTGCTATGGAAAATCATAAAGATCGAGAAGAGATCAAAGAGGCACTTATTTCTGGAAAGGGAAGCAGTGTCCGTCAGTCATCGACACTGACAGAACAGACGATTTACGAATCAGCTCGTCTGAAGGATGGAAGCGTGCTTCGTATTTCGGTCAGCCGTGCCAGTGCACTTGTATTGGTTTTGGGAATGATCCAGCCAATCGCAGTTGTGATGCTGGCAGCCATGTTGTTGTCTGTTTGGCTGGCATACCGTATGGCAAAGCGCGTAGTAGAGCCTTTAAACAATCTGAATCTGGAAAATCCATTGGAAAACAAAGTTTATGATGAACTTTCTCCTCTGTTGTTCCGAATTCATGTACAGCATATGGAAATTGAAAATCAGATCCAGAATTTAAAACACAAACAAGAAGAATTTGATCAGATCGCGGATAATCTAAAGGAAGCACTGGTTCTTTTGGATCATGACAGAAGAATCCTGAGTATCAATCCGGCTGCAAAGGCATTGTTTGGTGCCGGAGATTCCTGTGTCGGAAAAGATTTTCTGACCATTGATCGTAAATTACAGATGCGTACAGCTTTGGAGCAGGCACAAAAGAACGGACATGCAGATTTCCGTGAGAATAAAAACGGTAAGGAATATCAGTTTGAACTGAGTCGTATCGATTCGGATGAGAAAGATCACGGACTGGTGATTCTTGGTTTTGATATTACAGAGAAGGTAAATGCAGAAACGAATCGACGCGAATTTACTGCGAATGTTTCTCATGAGTTAAAAACTCCTCTGCAGTCGATCATTGGTTCCGCGGAATTGATGGAGAATGGACTTGTAAAAGAAGAGGACAAGCCACGATTTGTAGAACACATTCGAAAAGAAGCTTCCAGATTGGCTGATATGGTTGAGGATATTATTCATTTATCCCAGCTGGATGAAGGTGTTGAAATGCCGATGGAAGATGTTTCTTTAAAGGGTTTATCGACGGAAGTTTGTGAGAACCTTACAGAAGTTGCAAAATTGAAAAATGTGTCTCTGGAAGTAAGCGGAGATGACGGCTGTATCCGAGGGGTTCGCAGATTATTATATGAGGTTATTTATAATCTTTGTGATAATGCGATCAAGTATAACCGTGTGGGCGGAAGCGTGCATGTATCCATTGAGCAGAAGGATCAGGGAGTTGTGCTTCAGGTGAAAGATACCGGAATCGGTATTCCGGCAGAATATCAAGACAAGGTATTTGAACGTTTCTTCCGTGTAGATAAGAGTCATTCCAAGCAGTCCGGAGGAACCGGACTTGGACTTTCTATTGTAAAGCATGCAGTACAGTATCATCAGGGAATTCTTACGCTTGAGAGTGAAGAAAACAAAGGAACCACGATCAGTATCACATTAAAGTGTGGAGACAATTGCTAAAACAGTTTTGTAGAATATCCTATTATAAAGAACTTTGAATTGGGTAATTATGAACCGGGTAAAATCTTTAATCGGATATGATACAGTGTTACGGCAGGGATTGACAGGAAGAGGAATTGGTGTCGCAGTTATGGACACCGGTATTTGTCTGCATCCGGATTATGGAAATCGAATTGTCGGGTTTGCAGACATGGTAAATCGAAGAAAGGATCCCTATGATGATTGCGGGCATGGCAGTCATGTATGCGGGATCATTGGCGGCAGCGGAGCGCTTTCCGATGGACAATACAGCGGAATGGCTCCGCTCTGCAATTTGATCGCGGTCAAAGTTTTGGATCGAAGAGGAAATGGATATGCGACGGATGTGCTGGCCGGGATTGATTGGATCTTAAATAGAAGAGAAGAGCTGGGGATTCGTATCATAAATATTTCTGTAGGAGCCGGCGGTCGAAAGAATCCGCGAGAAGATTCGGCACTTGTGCAGGGGGTAAATCGTGCATGGGATGCCGGTCTGGTGGTAGTGGTTGCAGCCGGAAATAACGGTCCGGGCCGCATGACGATCACAACCCCCGGGATCAGTCGAAAGGTGATCACAGTCGGATGTTCGGATGATGATCAGGAGATACTGGTTGGAGGGAAACGGATGGTGGATTATTCCGG
>JAFYOD010000025.1 GCA_017556515.1 Lachnospiraceae bacterium | reverse complement strand
GCAGAGACAGATCTGTCGGTATAACGAAGGAGACGTTTGCTTTCTTCGATTTTCTCGTTGCGTATGAACGATGCCAGAGGCATTCCGGCTTCCTGTGTAAATCTTCTGGACAGGTGCTGACGGCTCAAATAAAGATAAGCAGCAATTTGATCAGTTGTAATTGCTTCTGACAGATGATGCTGAACATAATTTGCGACATTTCTCACCAGATCGGAAGCATAGTTTCCATGGCGAATCCGCTGAACCTGCTGTGTATAGAAAAGAATCATATCATATTGCAACCGGGTAATCTGTTGGATATCTGTCATCATCTCGCATTCCTGAATATAAGCATCGCTGGATGTTAAAGCATCTTCCACATCCATACCACCGCGTATCGCTGCCCGGCTTGCTTCGGCAGCTGTCACAATAAAAGTATTTTTTGCCTGGCGTAGTTGCTCCCGGGCCATAACGCCGGGCCGTACCGCAGGAGCTTCCTGAGCGAAAGCTTCCAGCGCAGCAACATCTCCCTTTCGGATAATGTTCATAATTGTCTGTTCAATAGCCAATGTATTATGCAGTTCTTCCGGAGGAGTTTCTTTTTCTGAAAACTGTTTTTCAGTGCGCCTTTCTTCCAAACCAAATTGGTTTTCTCTGCCCCCGATTAAATCGTTCAGCGTGACTTTTTCATTATTCACCATAAAATTGATGGCGCACATCATCTGCATCATGCTTTCCAGAGGCAGACGTATAATTTGTTTCATAGCAACCAGAAAATCAGAAATGTCATCCGAGGGGAGATCCAGCTCGAAAGCTATATCTCTTAATTCCTGATCCTGTGCAGCTGTTTGCCGGCTGGGGCCAATCACAATCTGATAATTACCGCTGGTAACAATTCCAAAGTAGAAGAAACCGGATGTAACACGGAAAAGGATATGTTCATTTGGAAACGGGATATCCTTTTGCGGCAGTAAAACGGGATCTTGGGGAAGATTCACCATGCTGTGATAAAAAAGCATTTGATTATTTTTATAAAGCCGGACAGGAATACCAGAGAGGTTACCAACAATGGTACAAAGATAGATTAAATCTTCTTTTTTCACAAATTCACCCCCATCATGCGACAATTATAAGAAATTCGCGACAAATCTGCAATACTATAAAACAACAAAATTCTAAAATGATAATGGTGATTGAACAGAATCCGTTTTATCGACAAAAGGAGGAAAGGCACTTATGAAGAAAAACAGCCGTTGTAAACAAATCATTATCATAATTCTGTTAGTTGCAGTAATGGTAATGAACAGTTCTGTTGCACTGAATCCCTTCATTGTTTCTGCCAATGCTGAGAAAGGAACTGCTGCTGCAAGCAGTAAAGCGGTTCTTAGCGCAACTGAAGCAAACGAGCAGAGCCTGCAGATGGCGGAACAGTTGGAAAGTGAAGGAATTGTTCTGTTACGAAACGAGAATAAAGTCTTACCTCTGTCTGCCGGAACGAAGGTTAATCTTTTCGGCTATGCTTCCATTGATCCCATCTACGGTGGTACCGGATCCGGAGCCGGTGACACATCTTCCAATGTGGACGTTGTTTCCGGATTACAAAACGCCGGGCTTGAAGTTAATGAACAACTGATTTCTTTCTACCGTGAGTCTGGGATCAGCCGAGCAAAGCAAAGTGGTTTCTCCGGATCCGATTTTACCCCGGCAGAAGTACCCATTACTTCCTACCCGGAGGAACTTCTTTCAGCCGCGAGAGAATACTCAGATACCGCTGTCATCGTGGTCTCACGTATCGGTGGCGAGGGTGGCGACCTGCCTATGAATATGTTTGCTGAGGGCTACTCTTCTTCCGATGACGGTCGCCATTATCTGGAACTCACACAGGATGAAGAAGATCTTTTGACTCTGGTGAAGAGCCAGGGCTACGCACGGGTTATTGTCCTGATCAATGCTTCCAATGCCATGGAACTTGGCTTTGTGGAAGATGTCGATGCCTGCCTGTGGGTCGGCAGTCCCGGGACGGTTGGCTTTAATGCAGTTGGCAAGGTTCTTACCGGGGATGTGAATCCCTCCGGACGTCTGACTGACACATACGCCTATGATCTCACAACTTCTCCCGCCTATTGGAATGCCGGCGATTTTTCATACAGTAACCTGAACGGCCGCAATTATGTGGAGTATGCCGAAGGTATTTATGTAGGATATCGTTATTATGAAACTGCTGCGGCCGATGGTATGATCGAGTATGCTGCCACAGTACAGTATCCATTTGGCTACGGTTTAAGCTATACATCCTTTGACCAAAGCATTGAATCGTATACCACTGAACAGGGAGTGATCTCACTTCAGGTAAGGGTTACGAACACCGGGGATGTTGCTGGCAAAGAAGTTGCTCAAGTGTATTATACCGCACCATATAATCAGGGAGGGATTGAAAAAGCTCATGTCATATTAGCCGGATTTGCCAAGACAGCACTACTGCAGCCTGGCGAATCTGAAATCCTGACCATCTCCTTCCTTGCCGAGGATATGGCATCCTTTGACAGTAAGGGAACAGGATGCTATGTGCTGGAAGCAGGTCAGTATGAAATCAAGTTGATGCGAAATGCGCACGAAGTGATTGACAGCCGCGTGTATTCAGTTGAAAACACAATCATCTACAATGATGAGAATCCCCGCTCTACAGACAAAACTGCGGCAGTAGTTCGTTTTTCTGATGTGGAAAACGGTCAGATTGAAACATTCGTTTCCAGATCCAACTGGAATGAAACCATGCCGCAGTCCCGCGTAAACAGCAAAGAGGCTCCTACTGCTGTGGTGGATGCGTTTACTAATAAAGCTCCGTATTACGTAAACGAGGATGACCCTGTGATTGTATTTGCCGATAATGGTCTCACACTAAGTGATATGACTGGCCTTTCCTGGGATGACCCCAAATGGGAACTGCTACTTCAACAACTGAGTGTTGAGGATATGGTGGCAATGATCCTGAATGGAGGTTGGTCTACTCCTGCTGTGGAAAGTGTTGGAAAGCCTGCAACATCTGAT
>JAFYOD010000193.1 GCA_017556515.1 Lachnospiraceae bacterium | reverse complement strand
TTTCAATGATGGGCGAAGAAGGTCTGCTCCAATTCCCAGTTCCTCTAATTCATTTCGAATGTAGGAAGCCGGGAAATCATTTCCGACCATGGAAGTCAAACGTACCTCATCGCCCAGTATGTGCAACGCTTTTGCGATATTAAATGCAACACCGGAAACTGCTGTATCAATTCCAAAAAATGCATAATCGATCGGATAATAATTTACCGGAAATCCGCGAACTGCGGTTGTCGTTTCTGTATTCAATAATCCACTCACAAGAATTCTCATGTTATGAACCTCGCTTTTTTATTCTCCCCCTATCATACCAGATTTCTGATTATTTTTCTAATGTCTGGCGAATAAATTCTTCGATCATAGCTTTCGACTCCGGAGCTACGATAGAACCGATCGCTTCGCCATTTTGATACATGACGAGAGTCGGGATCACTTCAATTTCCTCTTGATCTGTGAGCAACGGTTCCTCATCGATGTTGACCTTCACAGCAACCAAAGATTCTGCATAACTGTCAGCAATCTTCTCATATGCCTGCTCGATACGTCGGCAGTATCCGCACCACGGTGCCCAGAAGTCCACAAGGACCGGCTTCTCACCTTGGATCATTTCCTCAAATTGATGTTTGTTAATATTTCTGGCAGCCATAATCAACAGCTCCTTTCTATCTTGTTTTCTGATTATACTATAGCGGAGTTGGCGGTTATTTTCCGTGACGATGTCACAGTTTATACAGGGTTTGTACATGATGGTAAACATGGGTTTTGGACAAATTTCTTCAAATCTGGAAGTTTGTCCCATATTTTCATCCTCATTTTTAAAAAAAATGGGACAAATTATATTTTTTTCAATTTTCTGTCCAACGCTTCAACCTTGAAATTTGACACAAACACACTACAAACACACAACTGTCCCACAAGCAACCTGCATGAAAAGAAAATTTGTTGGACAAACCTCACAAAACCTCGTCTCATATCCAAATCCTTCACTTTTTCGAAGGAAATTTATTGGACACTTGCTGGGAATACCCATTCTCAAATCAAAAAACTAAGGGGCTGATGCACCGAAATCCTGGTGCTCAGCCCCAAAATCACTCAATTATTTACATCTTCGTACCAATATTATCTTCAAATTCCCGGATCTTTTGGATCACCACATCCACGCTGGCGTTGTTAGTCACATAACCTTCCAGGGATTTTGCCTTCGCCTTTAACATCGCAGACTTCGGATACGTAAATACCCACGCACGGCCCTTTCCGTTTCGAGCTTCCTGCACCAGGTTAGCGATGGAGGAGTTTCCGTCAAAGGCAAAGAGCACGCAATTTCTGCGTTCAAAGATCTCATAGTTGAAGGACTTGTATATACCCATCTCCTGTGATTCTGTGGAAATGCGGATGCCTTTGAGATTTGCGCGTTCCAGCTTCACCATCTGCTTCAGGCTCATGAGAGATGGGATGATGCTGTAAATATCAAATCCCGGATTGTTTTCCACGATGTATTTTTCATGTCCTGCCAGTTTGTGTCCAACCACAAAGAATACCTTCTTCGGATCCAGATTTTCCAGCAATGCCTGTAAGAGACGCTTATCGCTCTCGGTCACTTTCTGAGAGCCTTCACTGCTGGTAAAGCTTCCTCCTGCAATGATAACCGGATATTTGTCCCACGGAAGTTCCACAACCTGTTCTTTAAATACCGGATAGGACGGATGTTTGTGGATTTCAAACTTCACATCGCGGATATCATCAAATTCCCTTTGGAATTCCCTTGCATAATACTCAGAAACCGTCTGATTTCCTTTTTTCTCATCGAATGCCTTGGACTTGTCGATAAAATTCTGGTCCTGACGGGTCAGGATTTCATCTTCCACTGCTTTCATCTTGTAGAATTCTTCATCGGAAATCTTCAAGAAGTTGGTCAGTGCCAGCTGCTCATCGATGCTGTCGGTTCCGTATAAACCATATCCGTCCGTTCCCATCACGCAGCGAATATCGTTGCCAAGATACTGTTTCAGCGGATGTGTTCTCAACTCGATCAGGTTATTGAGACGCACGTTGCTGGTCAGCTGGAATTCCAAAACAATGTCATGTTCCTTGATCTTCATCAGAAGATCTTTGCCCTGCTTGCTGGACAGCTTCGCGCAGTAAAGTCCGTGACCGATTCGCATATATGGGAACTCCTGGCCCGGAAGCAAGGACTCTTCCACCAATGCGATCGCTTTGGACATATTGCTCTTTAAGGAATCATTTTCACCTGCATGGACACGGATCATCCAGTTCTTGTCCTCGCTTGCGATCTTGGTCACGATCTCCTTGATCACGGCTTTTAATTCACCAATGTCATTGATCTCCTCACCAACAAAATCACTGCCAACCACGTACGGATCCTTGCAGACTACTTTTAATGCCTGGATCGCTTCCGTCAGATAGTTTCCGGAAACAATGTTTTCTTTTACTAAAGTAAGCGGAATACGACGGATCGCAGCCAGGAAGCGAAGGTCAACACCAGTCTCCCTCTTTACAAGCGGTGCGATATGATGGATCTGCTCCAGCATACGCACGGCAGAAGCATCCTTCTTTACCAAAGTCGTATCACTGATCTCCACATACTGAATATGGCGCTTCTGATACTCACGGCCTATCCAGAGGAGTGTATCTTCATAGAAAGTAATATTGGCAAAATCCTCATCTTCCAGATCGCGCAGGGCACGCTCCAGATAGCTGCGGATATCCTGGTCTTCAATCTTCCACATGTTGGTCAGATTGACCTTATACGCACATGCCACACCTTTTGTAAACACGTAACGGTAAATATACAACTTTTCCAGGTTTGTAAACACTGCCTGGGAATCTTTTAATAAACACAGAGATTTTCGGATCTTATTGATGTTCTCTGTGGAATGCTCGATGTTATGTAAGATCAGGTCCGCAAAGTTGATGAATGTATTGTCATCGATCTTGCGA
>JAFYOD010000192.1 GCA_017556515.1 Lachnospiraceae bacterium | reverse complement strand
TGGATATCCTGCGGAAGGATCGCGAATACTGCCATGGACTCAGCTGTTAAACCGTTCTCGATGAATGCATATTTCTCTTCCCATGTCGGAAGTGCATTGAATGCATCTGCTTTGCTGCCTGCAAGGAGCTCGTTGATCTCGTGGATCAGTGCGCCGAATTCCGGAACGAACTCAACAACACCCTCCGGGATAACAACAACACCGAAGTTTTCGCCGTTGTTGCCTCTGTACTCTACGGAGTCAGCGATCTGGTCAGCGATCTGGGAAAGGGACATCTTCTTAGCTGCTACTTCTTCAGAGATTAAGCAAACGTTCGGCTGTGTCTTAAGTGCACACTCAAGAGCAACGTGGGAAGCGGAACGGCCCATAACTTTGATGAAGTGCCAGTATTTTTTAGAAGAGTTACAGTCTCTCTGGATGTTACCGATGAGCTCACTGTATGTCTTTGTAGCTGTATCGAAACCGAAGGAAATCTCGATATCTTCGTTCTTAAGGTCACCGTCGATAGTCTTCGGACATCCGATTACCTGAACGCCTGTGTTGTGTGCTGCCATGTACTCAGCAAGAACGCCTGCGTTTGTGTTGGAGTCGTCACCACCGATGATAACGATAGCTGTGATGCCGCGTTTCTTACATACGTCTGCAACGATCGCGAACTGCTCAGCCGTTTCGAGTTTTGTTCTGCCGGAACCGATGATATCGAAACCGCCTGTATTTCTGTACTGATCGATGTACTCATCAGTGAATACTAAGTAGTTGTCTTCGATAAGACCGCTCGGGCCGCCCTTGAAACCGTAAAGTTCGTTCTCCGGATTTGTTGCTTTTAATGCATCATATAAACCGCAGATAACGTTGTGTCCGCCCGGAGCCTGTCCGCCGGAAAGGATAACGCCTACGATGTGCTTTTTCGCCTCAGATGTGTTCTCACCTTTCTGGAAAGTGATCTCTTTCTTACCATATGTGTTCGGGAAAAGAGCTTTGATCTTTTCCTGATCAGCTGCACTCTGTGTCTCTGCGCCTTCGTGTACGCAAATCTCAGAGATACCGTTTCTAAGCATACCCGGAAGTTTCGGGGAGTACTCATATCTAGCTTTCTGCAGGGATGAAATGTTCATAATAATATCTCCTTTTAATAAAAATCATTAAAAACTGCACATGTATAAATAATAATACAATTTCGTTAAAAAGTAAACTATAAAGCCGTTATTTTTTTCGTTAAAACGGTCCAGTCCCAGCCTTCATATTCATAATGTCTGCAATCGGGCATGGTTTTATCCGGAGACAGGGATAGATCAGCTTCCATTTGGTCAGATGGTGTCAGATTTGTATGCATATATAAAGTGGCAAGGCCAGCCTGTTTTGCTCCTGCGATGTCGGTGTTGCGATCATTTCCGATCATGAGACATTTGGCCGGATCCAACTGATGTTCATCAATAAGAGCTTTGAAAAAACGAAGATCTGGTTTTCGACAGGAATAATCAGAGGACAGGTAGATTCCGTCAAAATATTGGTCGAGTTCAAGATGACGCAGTTCATACTCCGTGAAAACTCTCTGAGCATTGCTGAGAAGCCACAATCGACATCCGCTGGCTTTCAAATCGGAAAGAGCTTTCGTGACATTCGGATACAAACGAATATAATCGATGGAAAGGATACGAAACAACTGTGCGGCTTGGATGCCAAGTTTCTTCAACTGTTTTTTGACGCCTTTCTTTCGAAAAAGTTCGCTCATGATCGGTTCAAATGGAATATCAGGGAAACACTCATAGTCCTGTCCGGCTTTCGCTTCGCGGGACTTTAGAATCTTCTGAAATTCGTCATGAAGCTCAGAACCTGAATAGTGTGCCCCGTAAAAACCAAAGAAAATGGCGACTTTTTCCCAGACTTCGTCAGTTTCTTCTGTGTGGATATCAACAAGAGTTCCGTATAGATCAAAAATTAAGTCAGTATATTTCATCAGAGTTCCTCCGTGAGAAGTTTTGCTTCATGAAATTATTATAATGGATTTGCCAATGGAAATCCATGATTACGAGAAAAAAGCTTTTCTCAAAATCGGAAAAGTGTTATAATGAAATATAGTTTCTTAAAACGAAACCCGTAATATTGTTTGAAATTAAGAAAGTAGAGTGTGACACATGGAACATCGTGGAACAGGAAAAACAAAAAGAAGTAAGAAGGCCGAAATCGTTCATTATATATTTAGAAATAATAATGCCTCGAAGACAGAGCTGACAAAGGAGCTTGGCTTGAGCATGCCTACGGTTTTGCAGTATACAAAGGAACTGCTTGAGCAGGAGATTCTGGTGGAAGTCGGAGAATATGAATCGACCGGAGGAAGACGTGCCAAGTCACTGGCGATCAATGGTAAGAAGGCTTATGTTGTGGGAATGGATATTACACCGACACATGTAGCATATGTTTTGATCGACCTGTCAGGTTCAGTTTTAAAATATGGAAGAGCCAAAAGGGTATTCCGAGACTCTAAAGAATATTACCGAGATGTTGTTTACGATATTGAACGTTTTATCAGTTCTTCTAAAATTGATCAGGAGAGGATCCTGGGTATTGGAGTAGCAATTCCGGGCAATATTAATGCAGAGGAGAAAATTCTGATCAAATCCCATGCGTTGAATCTGGAAGGTGTCAATCTGAAATTAACAGAAGGATTTGCACCGTATCCGATGCATTTTGGAAACGATGCCAATGCGGCGATGATCGCAGAACGAGGATATATCGGAAACGATGCGATTTATTTATTCTTAAGCAGCACCATTGGAAGTGCGATCCAAAAGTCCGGCTCACTGCATCTTGGAAAAGACCGTAAAGCGGGAGAGGTAGGACATGTGATCCTTGTTCCAAATGGACGTCCGTGTTATTGTGGAAAAAAAGGATGTGTCGATTCCTACTGCTCGGTTCAGGCATTGGAAAAAGAAAGCGGAATCCAGTTGGATGAGTTCATGCAGCTGGTTGAGAAGAGAGATCCTTCCGTTATGAAAATATGGGATGAGTATTTAGATTATCTGGCAATCACGATTTCCAATTTGCGTATGATCCATGATACAGAGCTTATATTGGGCGGAGAAATGGGAGAGTATCTGGAGAATCATATGATGGAACTTTGCGCTAAGATCCGAGAGTACAACAAATTTGATACAGATACCAGATATCTGAAACTTAGTCGCTACAAAAAAGAAAGCGCAGCGATCGGAGTGGCACTCCATTTTGTATATAAGTATATTAATAATATACATTAATATAGTAGAAGACCAAATCCTTTGTTAAGGACTTGGTCTTTATTATTTTAAGTGTAATATGACAGTAAGATTAAAAATAAAAGCTGTTAAAAATTTGATTGACAATTGAATGTGAATGTGCTATATTTGGACCCGTTGCGCCTTTTATAAAGCAATTTATAAAAGATGTCCTCAAAGTCTAGTTGCCGGATATCTTTATGTCCCCATTCCCCCATACCTCCCTGTATTGATGTGGGGGCAGCATTGTCTGCAAAAAAATGTGATATCCGGCAAAAAGCCCCTGGGAACCATCTGGTTCTCGGGGGCTTTTACTATTTGCGCGTAGAATGTTCAATATGATTTTTTATTGCATCAAAACTCTCTTTACTGAGTATATGTTCAAGGCGGCAGGCATCTTCGGATGCGATCTCCGGAGCAACGCCAAGCTGAATCAGCATCTGAGAAAGGACGCGGTGGCGTTCCAAAACAGACTCAGCAATGTGAAGACCGGTTTCTGTCAGTGAAATATGACCGGCATGATCGACGGTAATATGTCCGCTCGTACGGAGATTCTTCATCGCCACACTGACACTTGGTTTGGAAAAGTTCAGTTCGTTGGCAACGTCGATAGAGCGTACATAGGACTGTTTTTTACTCAGTAATAATATCGTTTCTAAATAGTTCTCTGCGGATTCGTGGATTTTCAACTACAACCCCTCCTGCTTTTCATTCATTTCAACATTATAGCATAGGAACTGCAGACGGTCAAATTATATATATAAGAAGAAACGCATTTAGAAAAAGGTTTGGATAAAACGCTGCTTGATAAAGCGGTACTGCCTTGTCGGGCGGCCCTTTCCTTCTTGTTTTTGTGATTCTATTTCTTCTATTAAATCAGAGTCCAAAAGCTGCTGTAAAATACGGTTGCAGCTGCGACTTGTAATATTCAGCCACTGAGACAGGGAGGAAGCAGTCATGACCGTATCTTTATCCATTTGGAATAAGCCTACGATCTTCAGAAGATTGCTTTCGTTGATACCGTTAGCCTGTGAATAAGCCAGTGCTTTCGTATTGGAATAACTATAATTTAATGTTCTCGTTAAAGAGAGCGGTCCTGTCAGTGTGCTTTCATCACCGTGGATAATAAAACCGTCATTTTTTCCGTATTTGACAGCTTCCTGCAATGCCAGCTCTGCCTGATAATGACTTTCACCCAGTGATTTACCAAATCCTGCGCCAAGGCGGAAGTCTAATTCTCCGGTCTGGTCCAGGAATGTGATCAGATCTTGAATACGTTCAAAGCTTGTCTTGTAAAGGTCGCTGTCCAAAGAAAGCTCAAAACGGTGCGCTGCGGTATGGAGCGCAAAATCATATTGGAATTCTTTGCGGAAATCCAATAGATACTTATGGAGCGTGACATCCAATAATTCACGGTCTTGAGAAGAGATATATTCCGGATAGATCAGTTTGATCAGGATAACCAGTTTTCCGGCCTGATTCTTTTGTTTTAAGCGAATCGCATCGATCGCATGTTTGATAGAATCGCGGATCGTTTCAGCATCCGGGATGAAATAGATGTATGGGATCTTCAGCTTGTTTAAGACTTCCAGCTGACTGGTGGTGCGTGTCAGGATCATATCGATCTTGCCGGCGTTCCAAAGTTCCTCTGCACGTTCTTTCAGCGTTTCATAGTTGTAGATCGGATTTTCAAAAAGATACGGCATATAATTCGGACTCAGGTATTTCTTTAAATTCATGAAATCGTTGACCGGACTTAAAAAGTCAATATAGATCCTGGAGAGAGGAATATGCGGATAACGGATCACAAAGTTTAGAAGGATCGATAAAATATCCTTTTCTGAATAGGAAATAAAGCTGCATGGAACCTGAATATTATCGATATGTGTCAGCATATAGGAGTATCCGAGCTCTCCGGAGAAGAAAATTACATCACTGGAGTCCTTGCACTGTTCATAGATGTCCTTGATCTCCTCTAATTGCTTATAGACATAGTTAGTAAACGTACATCCAAAGTCCTGATGTTCTAACGCATTGTTGATAACATCCATGGATTTTCGCGGACTGATAATCGTGACATTGATCATGGAAAAATGGCTCCTTTCAGACAGTAACGGGTCTTTTAATGACAAGTGTGTCGATAAATCGCATCCCATCAGAATCGTACCATAGAATGTTGACAAAGTCAAAAGCCTATGTTAGAATTAATTCAAATAAAAGACGCGAAATACATGAGTCTTAATATAAGAGGGGTTCAAACCGAAACCTTTCCGGATAGGGAAACGGAAGGGATTTTCGCATGACCATCGGTGAATGTATCATTACTCTAGCGAAAAGAGTATACATACATGTTTATTTAAACAATATGTACAAAAGAAAACAATTTGCCGGCAAAAACCACCTTTTATGAATTTTATTTTGAGACACTGATCTTGAATAAAGGACCCGAAAACGTATTTTAAGTCTCTTATTGGTGCGAGTGACGCACAGGGGTGAAAAAATAACCAAATTTTTTAAGGAGGTATTTGCGAAATGAGCAAGTATATCGAGAGAGTATTAGCTGAAGTTAGAGAGAAAAACGCACACGAGCCGGAGTTCCTTCAGACTGTAGAAGAAGTTTTAGAGTCTTTAGCACCGATCGTTGATGCACATCCGGAGTATGAGAAAGTAGCTCTTCTTGAGAGAATGGTAGAGCCGGAGAGAACAATCGAGTTCCGCGTTCCGTGGGTAGATGACAATGGTCAGACACACGTTAACCGTGGTTACCGCGTACAGTTCAACGGCGCTATTGGACCGTACAAGGGTGGCTTACGTTTCGCTCCGAACGTAACACTTTCTGTTATGAAATTCTTAGGCTTCGAGCAGACATTTAAAAACTCCTTAACAACACTCCCGATGGGTGGTGCTAAAGGTGGTGCTGACTTCGATCCGAACGGCAGATCCGACGGCGAGATCATGAGATTCTGCCAGAGCTTCATGAACGAGTTATACCGTCACATCGGTCCGGACGTAGATATCCCGGCTGGTGACCTTGGTGTAGGCGCTCGTGAGATCGGTTACATGTACGGTCAGTACAGAAAACTTCGCGCAGCATTCGAGAACGGCGTTATCACAGGTAAGGGTATGTCCTTCGGTGGTTCCTTAATCCGTCCGGAAGCTACAGGTTTCGGTGCTGTATACTATGTAGAAGCAGTTATGAAACATGAGAACGACACAATCGAAGGCAAGACAGTTGCTGTATCCGGTTTCGGTAACGTAGCTTGGGGTATCGTAACAAAACTTGCTGAGTTAGGCGCTAAAGCTGTTACATTATCCGGTCCGGATGGATACATCTACGATCCGGAAGGTATCACAACAAAAGAGAAGATCGACTTCATGCTTGAGATGAGAGCATCTGGTAGAAACCGCGTTCAGGATTACGCTGACAAGTTTGGCGTAGAGTTCTTCCCGGGCCAGAAACCGTTCGGTCAGAAAGTTGATATCGTTATGCCGGCAGCTATGCAGAACGACGTTCGTATGGCAGAGGCTGAGCAGATCGTTGCTAACGGTACTAAGTACTACATCGAAGTTGCTAACATGCCGACAACAAACGAAGCTCTTAAGTTCTTAATGGCTCAGCCGAACATGGTTGTTGCTCCGTCCAAGGCTGTTAACGCTGGTGGCGTTCTTGTATCTGGTCTTGAGATGTCCCAGAACTCCATGAGATACTCCTGGACAGCTGAAGAAGTTGATGAGAAACTTCACAGAATCATGACAGGTATCCATGACACATCCGCAGCTACAGCTGAGAAATACGGCTTAGGCTACAACCTCGTTGCTGGTGCTAACCTTGCTGGTTTCCAGAAGGTTGCTGACGCTATGATGGCTCAGGGTATCGCTTGGTAATTTGATTATCAGCTAACAACTGAATAAAACCAAAAGTTTTAAAGGGTGTTGTGGGTGATTTCACCCACAACACCTTATTTTTTTACAGAGGAATTTAGTGAATTAAAGCGTCAACTACTTTAGTTCGCATTACAGGAAGGAAGTATTCCGATGGCATTTACCGTATTTTACACAGTACAGATCAATGATGCAGCGACAAAGATCTTTGAAGCTGCAGGGGGAAAGACTGTACTGACCAATCATTTTTTTGACGAAAACGGATATATTGAAGAGTTAAAGGCTTTAAAACCGGAGGCGATCCTTTGTCGTACAGAACCGATCACGGCTGCGATGATGGATGCGGCAGGTCCGAATCTGAAAGTCATTGCGAAGCAGGGAGCCGGACTTGACAATATTGATGTGGAGGCTGCAACTGCAAGAAAGATCCCGGTTGTTTATGCTCCGGGACAGAATGCTCAGTCTGTGGCAGAGCAGGCTGTTTTTCTGATGCTTGCATGTGCACGCCGCTTTAATTATGTGGACAGACAGTTCCGTGCCGGAAACTATAAGGTACGTTTCAGTTTGGATAATACATATGAGTTAAAGGGAAAAACACTTGGTCTTCTTGGCTGTGGCCGTATCGGTCAGTTGTTGGCCGGCATCGCAAAATATGGTTTTGGTATGAATGTGATCGGATATGATCCATTTCTGAAACAGGAGCAGATCGGAGAACTGATCACTCTGATCCCGGATCAGGAGGAGATCTTTAAACAGGCTGATTTTGTCAGCATTCATACACCGCTTCTTCCATCTACATACCATAGTGTAGGTATGAAGCAGTTGAAGATGATGAAGCCGACCGCATCTTTGATCAATGCAAGCCGTGGTGAAGTAGTAAATGAAGAGGAACTGATCCAGGCCATGAAAGAGGGGGTAATCTGCTGCGCAGGACTTGATGTGACAGAGAAAGAACCGCTTCCGCTTGACAGTCCGCTTTATGAACTGGACAACGTGATCCTGACACCACATACAGCGGCTTCCACAGAACAGTCGATCATCCGCTGCTGCGAAACTGCAGCCAATGAGATCATGGCAGTTCTGGAAGGCAGAGCTCCGCAATTTCAGTTTAATAAGTTCTAAATTTGTTCTTTCGCAGGGAAAGAACCGTGATTTATAGGAGGACATTATGAGTAAAGTTGTTGAATCCGCAAAAGCGATGATGCCGGAACTGATCGCGATCAGAAGACATTTCCACATGTATCCGGAAAACTCCAGATGTGAGAAAGAAACATCTGCAAAAGTTATCGAACTTCTCAAAGAGATGGGCGTTGACGAGATCATTGAGAACGTAAACGGTTACGGTGTGATCGGCGTGATCAAAGGCGCAAATGAAGGTGGCGTTGTAGGTATCCGTGCAGATATGGATGCTCTTCAGGTTCAGGAGATGAACGATGTTGAGTTCAAATCCAGAAACGAAGGCTGCATGCATGCTTGTGGACACGATGCTCACACAGCAGGTCTGATCGGTGCAGGTAAGATCCTTTGCCAGAACCGTGATATGATCAACGGTACAGTTAAATTAATCTTCCAGCCAGCAGAGGAATTATCTCCGTACGGCGGTTCCAAGGGCATGTTAGAGTCCGGACACCTTGATGATGTTCAGGCTGTATACGGTCTCCATGTATGGCCGGATCTTCCGCATGGTAAAGTTGGTATCAAAGCAGGCCCGTTAATGGCTGCTACAGACCATTTCACAATCAACATCCACGGTAAGGGTGCACACGGTGCGAAACCGGATCAGGGTATCGACGCAGTTGTTCTTGGCGCACAGTTCGTTATGAATGCACAGACATTTGTAAGCCGTAAAGTTAGCCCGCTTGATAACGCAGTTGTTACATTCGGTATCTTCAATGCCGGTACAAGATACAACGTTATCGCTGGTGACTGTCTCCTTGACGGTACAGTACGTACTTTCAATCCGGACACTCGTGATATGATCGAAGATTCCATGAGAAAGCTTCTCGATGCACTTTGCCTCCAGACTGGATGTACAGCTGAGATCGAGTACGGTCGTGGCTATCCGGCACTTATGAACCACGAGAAAGACGCTGCTCTGATCAGAGAGACAGCTGTAAATCTCTTTGGTGAAGAGGAAGTTATTGACGTAGCACTTCCGGCAATGCCGGCAGAGGACTTCTCCTACTACCTTGTAGAGAAGGAAGGCTGCTTCGTATGGCTCGGTTCCGATACAACTCCGGAAGGCGAGACTGCATGGCCGTTACATAACAGCAGATTCAATATCGATGAGGATCTCCTTTGGAGAGGATCTTCCCTGTTAGCACAGGTTGCGATCGATTACTTAAATAAATAATAAACCGTAAGCCGTATACCACGGCAAATAGGAAGTAGTACGACGGCATACAGCTCTTTCTGGCTGTATGCCGTTTTTTGACTCCTTAGAGCAGTGTAAAAGAAGGAGAAGCACGAATATGTATGATGTAAAAGAAAAATCCATCCTGGAACTGCAGGCTGCCATGGAATCCGGAGAAACGACCTCTGCGGATCTTGTGATCAGTTATATGAACCGTATCAAGGAACTTAATTTATCCGGTCCGGAATTAAATGCGATCCTGGAGTTCAACGTAGAAGCAGTAACCATCGCCATGGCCATGGACCGTGAACGTAAATTAAAAGGAAAACGCAGCAATCTTCACGGAATTCCGGTGCTGATCAAAGGAAACATCGGAACTGCAGATCAGATGCACACATCTGCAGGAAGTCGCGCGCTGAAAGACCACTATGCTCCGGAAGATGCCAATCTGGTAAAACAGCTTCGTGAAGCAGGTGCGGTCATTATGGGCAAAGCGAATTTGACTGAGATGGCCAAGTTTTTTGCTGTGGATATTAAGAATGGTTACAGTTCCTGGGGAGGCCAGGTGATCAATCCGTACGGCGCTGACTGGGATGCCAGCGGCTCCAGTACCGGTTCTGCAGTTGCTGTGGCCGCAAGTCTCTGTGCAGCCGCGGTAGGAACAGAAACCTGCGGCTCCATTCTTTCCCCATCTTGGAGAAATGGTATTGTTGGCCTGAAACCGACGGTTGGTCTGATCAGTCGTGGAGGGATTGTACCACTTGCATCTTCTCAGGATACAGCAGGTCCGATGGGACGTACGGTGGAAGATGTGGCCGTGCTTCTGGGCGGATTGGTCGGAGAAGATGAAGCAGATCCGGCAACCTGGTATCGTGACGATCATCGTGAGAATGATTATACAAAATATCTGGATGCGGATGGTTTGTCCGGAATGCGGATCGGAGTGAACCGCGCAGTTTTGAACGGACTTTCGGAAGAGGAACAGAGATTGTTTGAGGATGCTGTGAATGTCCTCGAAACGCAGGGTGCAATTTTAGTGCAAGATACCAACGTGGATCGATTCAGCGGCGGATATCGACTGATGAAATATGAATTTAAAGCAAATTTAAACCATTATCTTGCAAAAAATGCCGGAAATGGTACGGTTAAGACACTTGGTGAGTTTATCAAATACAACGAAGATCATCAGGAACTTTGTTTGAAATATGGTCAGGATAATCTGCTGAATGCGGAATTCGGCACTTCCGGACGACTGATAGAAGAAGAGTATCTGGAGGAAAAGACCAAATGTCACATGCTGCGGGATGTGGTGGAAAAGGCATTTGCAGAACATGATCTGGAGGTTATGGTATTTCCGGGAGTCATGGATCTTCCGGCAGTCACAAATTTTCCGGGTATGATCGTTCCGGCCGGCTACACTTCTGAAGGAAAACCGTTTGGCATCACATTCATGGCTTTGGAAGGGGAAGAAGGGAAGCTGATCTCCGCCGGCTATAGCTACGAGCAGGCGACAAAACTGAGACGTGGGCCGGTATTTAACGGATAATCATGATAAAAAAATAACAAATACTTGTGCGGGGGTACTTGCGAGATAAGAATAAATGTTATACAATAGAAATGTTGGAGAGCATTTATGGGCATGAAGCCCCCACAAATAAAGGAGAAATAGATTATGAGCAAAAAACCGGTAGTGTTAATGATCCTGGATGGTTATGGTCTTAATAAGAAAGAGGAGGCAAACGCTGTATTTGAGGCGAAGACTCCGGTAATGGACAAATTAATGGCTGAGTGTCCGTTCGTAGAAGGTAATGCAAGCGGTCTTGCAGTTGGTCTTCCGGATGGCCAGATGGGTAACTCTGAGGTAGGTCACCTGAACATGGGTGCAGGCCGCATTGTATACCAGGAGCTTACAAGAATTACAAAATCCATCGCTGACGGCGATTTCTTTGAGAACGAAGAGTTCTTAAACGCAGTAGAAAACTGCAAGAAGAACAACTCCGCACTTCACATGTACGGTCTTGTTTCTGACGGCGGTGTTCACAGCCATAACACACACATTTATGGTCTGTTAGAGCTTGCTAAGAGAAATGGTCTTGAAAACGTATTTGTACATTGCTTCCTTGACGGTCGTGATACACCGCCGGCTTCCGGTCGTGATTTCGTTGCTGAGTTAGAGGCAAAGATGGCTGAGATCGGCGTTGGTAAAGTGGCTTCCGTAATGGGTCGTTACTATGCAATGGACCGTGACAACCGTTGGGACCGTGTAGAGCTTGCATACAAAGCACTTACACTTGGTGAGGGCAACACAAATGAATCCGCAACAGCAGCAATTCAGGCTTCCTACGATGACGGTAAGACAGATGAGTTCGTAATGCCGACAGTAGTTGTAGAGAATGGTGCTCCGGTTGGTCTGATCAATGACAACGATTCCGTGATCTTCTTCAACTTCCGTCCGGACCGTGCAAGAGAGATCACACGTGCATTCTGTGATGATGAGTTTGCAGGATTCGCAAGAGAGAAGAAACAGGGCCTTGTTTATGTATGTTTCACAGATTACGATGAGACAATCACAGGCAAACAGGTTGCATTCAAGAAACAGTCTATTACAAATACATTTGGTGAGTTCCTTGCTGCAAACGGCAAAACTCAGGCAAGAATCGCTGAGACAGAGAAGTATGCACACGTAACATTCTTCTTCAACGGCGGTATCGAGGAGCCGAACGAGGGCGAGGACCGTATCCTTGTTAAATCCCCGAAGGTTGCAACTTATGACCTTCAGCCGGAGATGAGCGCTCCGCAGGTTTGTGACAAACTTGTTGAGGCGATCGGCTCTGACAAATATGATGTGATCATCATCAACTTTGCAAACCCGGATATGGTTGGCCATACAGGTGTAGAGGCAGCAGCGATCGCAGCAGTTGAGGCAGTAGATACATGCGTAGGCAGAGCAGTTGAGGCAGTAGAAAAAGCAGGCGGCGTAATGTTTATCTGTGCAGACCACGGTAATGCAGAGCAGCTTCTTGACTACGAGACAGGCGCTCCGTTCACAGCTCACACAACAAATCCGGTTCCGTTCATCCTTGTAAATGCAGGTGAAGAGTACGGATTAAAAGAGGGTGGATGCCTTGCTGACATCGCTCCGACACTGATCGAGATCATGGGTCTTGAGCAGCCGAAAGAGATGACAGGTACATCCCTTCTGATCAAAAAATAATAACGAATTCGCATAAATATAAGCGCAGCGAAAAGACCGATAAAAAGGAGAGATCCGAATTTATCGGTCTTTTTGTTTGGAAAAGAATTCCCTGTATTCAAGTAGACAGAAATCCGACTATGGTTTGACATTAAAATAAGAATATGATAAAATAAGAAATGTATGTACCGATAAAAAAACAATGTACTGGGGTGTAAAAATATGAGTAATGTTGAATTACAAAATGTATATGAAGAGTTAAAAGCTCTGATCGAAAAACACCACGACGAGATCATCGAATTTGGTCGTAAACTTTTTGCATATCCGGAACTTGGTTTTAAAGAGGAGAAAACCAACGAGATTCTGACTGCTTTTTTAACAGAAAATGGGATCCCGTGTAAAAATGATATTGCGATGACCGGTATTCGTGCGGACCTTGGTTCCGGAGACGGTTATCACATTGCTCTCGTAGCTGATATGGATGCGATCTATGTAAAGGATGGGGATAAGACTTATCCGTTCCATTCTTGCGGACACTGCATTCAGACATCTGTGCTTGCATGGGTGATGAAGCTGTTAAAAGACAGCGGTCTTGTGGAAAAACTTGGCGGTACAGTCAGCTTTATCGCAACTCCGGCAGAAGAGTTTATTGATTTTGATTATCGTGAGGGAATCCGCAGCGAAGGCAAGATCAAGTATTTCTCAGGCAAACAGAATATGATCGAGCAGGGTGTATTCGATGATATCGACTGTGCTCTTTCCATGCATATCAATGGTGACTCCGGTACATTATTTGATATTGATTCCACATTGGCCGGATTTATGGTAAAGAAGGCGATCTTCAAAGGTCTTGCGGCTCACTCAGGCGTGATCCCGCATCTTGGTAAAAATGCACTTCACGGTGCCAGCCTTTGTATGAACGCACTCTCTTATATGAAAGATCAGTTCCCGAAAGAGACAGGTCTTCAGCTCCATCCAGTGATCAGTTCCTGCTCAGGCAGTGTGAATATTATTCCGGAAGAAGTGGTATTAGAGTCTTACATCAGAGCCAATACATTAGAGGAGCTTATGCTCGCAGGTGAAAAGTTTGACTTGTGTGCGATCCACTCTGCAAAAGCTCTTGGTCTAGAATGTGAGATCAAAAATGAGACAGGCTATATGCCTCTTTCCCAGTCTAAGGAGATTGGTAATGTGGTATATCAGCATATGTTAGAGATCTGTGAAGATGACAAGATCGTGAAAAACGTGATCTCCGGAGCTTCCGGTGACGTGGGAGATCTGGGTTATCTGATCCCGACCGTACAGTTTGGATTTGCAGCAGTGAAAGGAAGAGTTCACAGCTGTGCATTTGAGATCGCAGATGAGGAAAATGCATACATCAACACAACCGAGATCCTGTTGAAGACCGTATGTGACTTACTTGCAAAACCTGAGCTTCAGGTGAAAAATGAGGATTACCTCACAAGGAAAGAATTCTATATGAAAAATTGGCTGCAGAAAGAACATTCCTAATACAGCCTGTTTTATAAAAACAAATTTCTAGGAGGAAAAACATCATGACAACAATTAAAGTTCCGACACCTCACATTGGCGCACAGTTAGGCGATATCGCGGAGACAATCCTTCTCCCGGGCGATCCGTTACGTGCTAAATACATCGCAGAGACATTCTTAACAGATGCTGTTCAGTTCAACACTGTTAGAAACATCTTTGGTTACACAGGTTACTATAACGGCAAACGCGTTTCCGTTATGGCTACAGGTATGGGCTGCCCGTCCATGGGTATCTACTCCTATGAGCTTATCCACGGCTACGGCTGTAAGAACCTCATCCGTATCGGTACATGTGGCGCTATGCAGCCGCAGGTTAAGATCCGTGACGTAGTTATGGCTATGGGCGTTTCCACAAACTCCAACTACATGGATTGCTTCAAACTTCCGGGTCAGTTCGCATGCACATGTAGCTTCGACTTATTAAGAAAAGCTGTTGACGCAGCTGACGCTATGGGTATGAGATACCACGTTGGTAACATCTTATGTTCCGATAACTTCTACAGCCCGGAGGCAGTTCAGACAGGCGTTTCATGGGCAGATATGGGCATCCTCGCTTGCGAGATGGAGTCCACAGCTCTTTACAGCAACGCTGCATACGCTGGCGTTAACGCATTCAGCATGTTCACAGTATCTGACTCCCTCGTAACAGGTGAAGTTACAACAGCTGAAGAGAGACAGACATCCTTCACAGATATGATGAAGATCGCTCTTGCATTAGCATAATTAATTTCATACGAATTTCAAAAAGCTGTCGGTTTTCCGGCAGCTTTTTTCTTTGTCAAGAAGTCCGGATGTCGGTTGTAGCACTGTAGAAATTATGGTAAAATTATCAATAATGGCTTTAAAAAATATGTGGAAAAGGAGATATACTTATGGCAGGAATTGTGGATAGCCATGCACATGTGTGTGGTTCTTATTTATTTCCAAAATTTGATGAGGTGATCGCGGATGCGAAAGCAGCGGGCGTGGAGAAGATCCTGATTGTCTGCACAGAGACTGAGGAAGCAAAACGTGCGATCGAAGTGGCAAAGAACGATCCAATGTTTGATGTGGCGGTTGCATTCTACCCGAACGATGTTGCGAAGGCATCCAAAGAGGATTGGGAAGAATTAGAGAGACTGGTTCGTATGCCGGAGGTAAAGGTTATTGGCGAAATTGGCATGGATTACTTTGAGTACGATGTGACTGTTCCGCACGACATGCAGAAAGAGGCATTTATCCGCCAGATCCAGTGGGCTAATGAGTTAAATAAACCGATCGCAGTACATATGAGACTGGCAACTGAAGATACCAGAGCGATCATGCGTGAGCATCTGAAAGTGCCGGGCATCATGCACTGCTACAGCGGCGGCTATGATGTGATGCAGGATTTCCTGGATATGGGAATGTATATTTCTTTCTCCGGAAATATTACATTTGAATTGGATGATATCAATACTCAGGAAGCAGTTCGAAATGTTCCGTTAGACCGCATTTTAGTTGAGACAGATGCTCCGTCATTAACTCCGGCTCCGGTGCAGCATCTTCCGAACGAACCGAAATATATCGTTCATGTGATCGACCATATCTGCAAAGTACGTGGTATGGAGCGACAGGAACTGATCGATGCAGTAAATGCAAACTATCACAGACTGATGAACCGTTAGGAGGTTTCTCGTGTACAAATTAAAACCAAAGAATAAAAAAGAAGTATTGAAAGCGGCACTGGGTAAGATCCCGGCGGATCTGGCTTTGAAAAACTGTCAGGTTGTTAACGTATTTACCGGGGAAATTTTACCGGCAGTTGTATACGTGAAAGATGGTTTTATCGTACATGTGGAGCTGACGGAGCTGGAAGGTCCGTACAATGCAGATGAAGTGTTTGACGGAGAGGGCAAATATCTGATCCCGGGATTCATTGATGCTCATATGCATATCGAGAGTTCGATGATGGTGCCGAGAAACATCGCAAAAGTGATCGTTCCTCACGGAACAACAACGATCGTCCATGATCCACATGAACTCGCGAATGTGTATGGTGTGGAAGGTGTTCAGTATATGCATGACAATGCGGAAGGGATCCCGATGCGCCAGCTGGTGGATATTCCGAGCTGTGTTCCGGCGGTTCCGGGCTGTGAAAATGCAGGTGCTGAGTTTTTCGCGGATGAGATCCGTGAACTGGCGAAATTAGATCGAGTGGTTGGTCTTGCGGAGGTTATGGATTTCCTTGGCGTTATGCATGGAGATGACCGTATGATGGACATTATTGAGGCTGCAGAGGAAGCGGGCCTGTATATTCAGGGACACGCTCCGTGTGTCAGCGGAAGAGCCCTTTCTGCATATATTTGCGGCGGACCGAGCACTTGCCATGAGACCACAGGCAGTGAGGAAGCATTGGAGAAACTTCGCATGGGTCTGTATGTGGATGCCAGTGAAAGTTCTATTATTAAAAATGTGGAAGCAGTCTGGAATGGTGTGAAAAACTGCAAATTCCATGATACACTGGCACTCTGTACCGATGATCGTGAAAGTGATGATCTTCTTCATGTGGGTCATATGAATGCTGCTGTTCGAAAAGCGGTTGCCTGCGGTATGGATCCGGTGGCAGCGATCAAGAGTGCGACCATCAATACTGCCCGTGAAATCGGAGTGGAACATCTTGGCGCCATTGCTCCTGGTTATGTGGCTGATATGGTTCTTACAAAAAATCTTACAGATTTCTGGGCAGATGCAGTATTTTACGAAGGAAAACTGGTTGCCAAAGAAGGAAAGCTGACAGAACCGATCGAAGATATGGTTTTTGAGCTTGAGACACGTAATTCCATGAATCTGGCACCGGTTACATTGGAGGATCTGACCATCAAAGCGCCGGTAGATAACGGACCGATCACCGTAAACATTATGGAGTATCTGACGATGGATTCAGGTGTGACCATCAAGAATGCTATGGATTTTGATACGCAGAACGGCAGAATCCCTTTGCGTGAGGATATGGCGTTTGTTGCAGTTTTGAATCGCTACGGAAAAGGAACAAAAAGTTTGGGAATTGTGAAGAACTTCGGACTGAAAGAAGGAGCAATCGCATCCACGGTATCCCATGACTCTCACAACTTGACCATCGTATATCTGGATCCGAAAGATGCTGTTGTGGCCGCCAATGAGCTGATCTCCTGTGGCGGAGGCATGACAGCTGTAAAAGATGGAGAAGTGCTGAATACTCTTCGTTTGGAAGTAGGAGGCCTGATGACCAAGCTAGATGCGGAAGAATTGACTGTGGAAGCTGCTAAGATGAAAGAAATTGAGAGAGGAATGGGATTAACAGTACCGGTCAATCCGCTTCTTCGTATCGTATCTCTGGCACTTCCTGTGGTTCCGTATGTGAAGATTACGGATCTGGGAATGGTAAATACAGAAGACCAGACCATGATCCCGTTGTTCGAGCAGATTATTTAAAAATGAATTCTAAATAGAAGTGAAAAAGAGGAGTAAAACTGCACAAAACAGTTTTCTCCTCTTTGTTTTTACATTTCCGGTAACTGCTCTTTTGTCAGAGACATACCTTTTACACTAACGGTTGCTGCTGCAACTTTATTTGCGTAAGCGATGGAATCATGAAGTGTCATATCGTTTGTCAGGCATGCGATCACGGAACCCGCATGGGAATCGCCTGCACCGATAGTGTCAACTACGTGCTCTGCAGGAATCGACGGGATCATGCCTTCAGTACCGTCTTTTTCGATGTAGAATGTACCCTGTACACCAAGTGTGATGATGACATGGTTGCCTGTAATTTCATGAAGATGACGGCCGGCTTCTTTGATGTCACGGATGCCTGTGATTGCTTCGGCTTCCAGCTCATTGAGATGAACGATCGGTTTTAATGCCAGCATACGATCTAACTTTTCTTTTGTGATGTGCATAACGCGCGGGCCAGGAGCAAAGAAAAATTCCAGGTTCTGATTCTCTTCCAGATATTCGAGAAGACTGACTCCGGTCGGCTCTTCGATCTCAAGGCCACAGATATAACAAAGGCCGTAATCGTTGGAGTCATAGTCTTTCATCCATTCTTTTCGGAAGATGTATTCGGCGCCGTGATGGGACATGAAGGTACGCTCTCCTGTCTCTTCCACGAAACAGTAGCAGCAGCCGTTGTCACGATCCGGAACATAGACATTTAACGGCCAGCCGGCTTCTTTTAAGCATTTTGCAACGTAGTCGCCAAATAAGCCGGTTCCAACCGGGCTGATGTGTGTATGAGGCGCGCCAAGAAGGCGTACAGTATAAGCAACGTTATAAGAACATCCGCCAACAGCCATAGTCTGGGATGTCGGATGAACATCTTCCTGAGTGACCGGAAGATGAGGAATGTTGATGATAATATCCACGCAGGTGGAGCCGATAATAAGTGCTGGTTTCATAACAAATCGTTCCTTTTCTTTTTGTATGTTTTGCTCTATAATTATAATATGGATGTTGGAAATTAGCAACGAGGAAACAACCGGGGTGAACAGAAATGATCGTTAACATAGAGTTTTTTGATGAAGAACCAATAGAAAATGTGATAACGAATTTAAACTATGAGGTGGACAAAACCATATTTTTCGGATACGAAAATGTAATGAAGCCTATGGAGAAAAACACTGCCCATTTTCTGAAGACAGTCTGTGGTGTTCGTGAGGTTGAATTTTACTCGGTTGACCGGTTTGATCTGATGGAGATCATGAAATCGATCGCCAATGTGGTCCGAAAAGAACAAGAACAGGGAAATCGAGTATACTTTGACTTGACTGGTGGTGAGAGTCTGCTTCTGGTGGCATTCGGCATTTTATCGCAGGAGTTTTCCGCTCCGATGTTTATGTTCGATGTGGAGAGTCGTCAGCTGATCGAATTTTGCTGCTCCGGAAATTCCCTTGGAGGAGTGGCAAAGCCGCGTCCGATCGCGCTGAACCTGGATCAGTTTGTATCCCTATATGGCGGAACGATCAATTACCGCCAGAAAAAACTTTTTAAAGAAATGAGTCTTGACGGGGCTGTGGATGTTGAAAAGATGTGGGAATTGTCGAGAGAGTATGGGGATAAGTGGGTACATTATTCCTCCATCTTGAGGAAATATCCGCCGGATGCTTCATTGATGGTGGAAGTGGATCGTGAGAAATTTCAGAGTGAGTTCCGAAGGCATCAACGGGCAGGCAATATCAAAGATTTTCATAAATTTATGCACAGTTGCAGCCACCTTGGGTTTGTGAAACTGTATGCAGCCGGAAAAAACGGCTATAAATTCCGATATAAGAATTCTGCCATCAAGCAGCTGTTCTGGGACAGCGGAAGTATTTTGGAGATGTATACATTTTTGTTGGAGACACGAAAGGAAGGGGTGGATGACTGCAGAGTCGGTGTCCACATCGACTGGGACGGTCAGATCCATAATGACGGAAATAAAGATGTATTAAATGAAATCGATGTGATGTCCATCCAGAACGATATTCCGACCTTTATCTCATGCAAGATCGGAAGCGTAGACCAGATGGCATTGTATGAATTGGAAACGGTGGCCAATCGTTTTGGCGGGAAATATGCGAAAAAAGTACTGGCAACCGCACAGGAGGTTTCAACAGCTCATATGCGCAGAGCAGAAGAGATGGGGATTGAAATACGAGTGATAAAATAGGAGGAAGAACGATGCGTGAAGATGCAAATCGCAGAATGGCGGAACATGTGATTGACGGTTTGAAAAAGAGAAACATGGAAGGCTATTACTGTGCTACAAAAGAAGAGGCTGCGAAACTGGTGATGGAAATGATCGAACCGGGTTCCAAAGTAACATGGGGCGGTTCTGCAAGTGTAGGAGCTCTTGGACTTCAGGAAAGCCTGAAAACCGGAAACTATGAAGTGATCGACTATCCGATGCAGGAAAAAGAAAAGGCCGGAAGCCCGATCTATGGTCAGGTAGTATGCGCTGATTATTTCTTGATGGGAACCAATGCGATCACAGTCAATGGTGAGCTGATCAATGTGGACGGCGCCAGCAACCGTGTTGGATGCCTGGTTCATGGACCGAAACATGTGATCATCATCGCTGGTTTGAATAAACTGGTAAAGACTGTAGAAGATGGCTACAACCGCATTCAGACACAGCTTTGCCCGGTAATCGCGGATATGACAAACAGAAAGACTCCGTGCGGAGTGGCCGGTTTCTGTGCAGACTGTCATTCTCCGGAGTGCATGTGCTGCAACATTGTTGTGACAAGACATTCCAGATATACAGGAAGAATCAAAGTAGTGATCGTGGGAGAAGCGGTAGGAATTTAATAGGTAGTAATGAAGAAGTCCCAGTGGATGTGAGTATTCCGCCGGGACTTTTTGTGTTCAAAACTAATTTAAATAATTCCGCATGCTTTTCAATGCACTTTTTTCTAATCTGGAAACCTGAGCCTGGCTGATCCCGATTTCTTCGGCTACTTCGGTCTGTGTTTTTCCGTCGTAGAACCGCATGTCGATGATGTGGCGTTCTCGCTCCGGAAGTCGTTTCATGGCTTCGTTTAGGGAAATCTGTTCGATCCAGTTTTCTTCCCTGTTTTTCTTGTCACTGATCTGATCCATGACACAGAGAGGATCTCCTCCGTCGGTGTAGACAGGTTCATAAAGGCTGACCGGACTTTGGATGGCATCCAGGGCATAGGTGATCTCTTCTTTGCTGATCCCGATTTCTTCTGCAATCTCCATGATGGTCGGTTCTTTCATCTGCTTTTTCATAAGGGCTTCTTTCGTGTAAATTGCCTTGTATGCAGTATCCCGGATAGAACGGCTGACGCGGATGGAATTGTTATCGCGCAGATAACGCCGTACCTCGCCTAGGATCATGGGCACCGCGTAAGTGCTGAATTTGACATTTTGTGTGATGTCAAAGTTGTCGATGGCTTTGATCAGACCGATGCATCCGATCTGGAACAAGTCATCAATGTTTTCATTTCCTCCGGTAAAGCGCTGGATGACACTGAGGACAAGGCGCAGATTTCCCTTGATATAATCTTCCCGTGCCTGCAGATCCCCCTCCAGGATCCGTTTGAACAATTCTTCTTTTTCTTCTGTGGTAAGCAATGGCAGCTTTGATGTATTCACTCCGCAGATCTCAACTTTATAACCGGACATAGCCTTACCTCCGTACCTGTATTCTTTGCAAGTGTTATAAAAGAATGATGGACGGAATTGGAGGTGTTTATACGGAAATCAAGATGGAAAATTTGAGGAAAAGAAAAAGACCTGCGCTGACGCAGGTCTTTGAAATTCAAATCTTAATTATTGTTTTCGCCTGTATTCTGACGGTAAAGGATCAGGAGTCCGCGAAGGAGGAGATCCGGAATATATGTGATCTCGTGGTTGCAGAGCGGAGTGATAAATCTTGCCATACCGCCTGTAGCAACGAGTGTACATTTCTCACCCATCTCTTCTTCCATACGGTCGATCAGGCCATCCAGCATAGCAGCATTTCCGTACATGATACCATTCTGCATACATTCAACCGTGTTCTTTCCGATGACACGTTTCGGAGTATCCAGGTTGATCTGCGGAAGCTGAGCTGTATTTCCGACAAGGGCATTCAGAGAAACCATTACACCTGGAAGGATCACACCACCGGAGTAAGAGCCGTCTTTGCTTACAACATCGAGAGTTGTAGCGGTACCCATGTCGATAACGATGATCGGCCCTTCAAACTGTGCAACGGCTGCGACTGCGGCAACGATACGGTCGCCACCCACAGACTTCGGGTTGTCTACTTTGATGTTAAGGCCTGTCTTCATACCGGAGCCAACCAGCATCGGTTTCTTTCCTGTGATCTTTTTTACAGCGGAAGATAACGGCGCATTGAGCGGCGGAACTACGGAAGAAAGGATCGCACCTTCAATCTCAGAGCGTTTGATTTTATGGATCTCTAAAATATTTTTCAGCATGATCGCGTATTCCAGACTGGTCTTTCTGTGGTCTGTTGTAATACGCTCCTCAAAGTAAAGTTTGTTTTCATCAATACCGCCGACTACGATATTGCTGTTTCCCATATCAAGTGTTAAAATCATTGAGAAACTCCTTTCCCATTTGCACGGTAAGTGTTATAATGTTATAGTTAGGGGGTCTATGCTCGCATAAACGCCTATGTAACCATGAGTTATATTACCATATTTTTTACAATATTACAACGGAGGAATCCAGAATGTTAAAAGGAAAGACCGTACTTTTAGGTGTGACAGGCAGTATTGCCGCATATAAGATCGCGAACCTTGCAAGCGCGTTAATGAAGCTTCATGCAGAAGTTCATGTGATCATGACAAAAAATGCGACCAATTTTATCAACCCGATTACCTTTGAGACACTGACAGGCAACAAGTGTCTGGTGGATACGTTTGACCGAAACTTCGAGTTTTCTGTAGAGCATGTTTCTATTGCGAAGAAAGCTGATGTGGTTCTGGTTGCTCCGGCATCTGCCAACGTGATCGCGAAACTGGCGCACGGCCTTGCAGATGATATGCTGACCACAACACTTCTCGCATGTACTTGCAAGAAGATCATCAGCCCGGCGATGAACACAAGAATGTTCGAAAACCCGATCGTTCAGGACAATATGAAAACTTGTCAGAAATACGGCATGGAAGTGATCCTCCCGGCAAGCGGTTACCTGGCTTGCGGAGACACAGGCGCAGGCAAGATGCCGGAGCCGGAAGTGCTGATGCAGTATATCCTGAAAGAACTCTTATATAAGAAAGACCTGACAGGCAAGAAGATCCTTGTGACAGCAGGTCCGACAAGAGAGGCCATTGATCCGGTTCGCTATATTACAAACCATTCCACAGGCAAGATGGGCTACTCCATTGCGAAGGTAGCTGCATACCGTGGTGCAGACGTTACATTGGTAACAGGTCCGACTCAGATCGAGCCGCCGATGTTTGTAAATGTTGTGAAGATCACAAGTGCGAAGGATATGTTTGACGCCGTAACATCCCGCAGCGATGAGATGGATGTTATTATCAAGTCTGCAGCAGTTGCAGATTACCGTCCGAAGAATGTCGGCACAGAGAAGACAAAGAAAAAAGACGGAGACATGGCGATCGAGCTTGAGAGAACCGATGATATCTTAAAATATCTTGGTGAGCACAAAAAAGAGGGCCAGTTCCTCTGCGGTTTCTCCATGGAGACTCAGAATATGTTAGAGAATTCCAGAGCGAAACTCACAAAGAAAAATCTGGATATGATCGTTGCCAACAACCTGAAAGTGGCAGGAGCCGGTTTCGGTACAGACACCAACGTGGTAACATTCATCAAGAAAGATAAAGAAGTGGAACTGGACATCATGTCTAAGGAAGAAGTTGCAGTTCATATTTTAGATGAAATTTTTGGCTGCAATTAATATAAATTAAAATTTGGAGGTTTACCTTGGGTAACTTAAACGAAGAAATCAAAAAACGTCGTACCTTTGCGATCATTTCGCACCCGGACGCCGGTAAAACTACATTAACAGAGAAATTCCTTCTTTACGGTGGTGCGATCAACCTCGCAGGTACTGTAAAAGGACGTAAGAACACAAAACATGCAGTTTCTGACTGGATGGAGATCGAGAAGGAGAGAGGTATCTCCGTAACATCTTCCGTATTACAGTTCAATTTCAACGGATGCTGCATCAACCTTCTGGATACTCCTGGTCACCAGGACTTCTCCGAGGATACTTACCGTACATTGATGGCAGCGGATTCTGCAGTAATGGTCATCGACGGTTCCAAGGGTGTTGAGCCGCAGACTATTAAACTTTTCAAAGTTTGTGTAATGCGCCATATCCCGATCTTCACATTTATCAACAAGATGGACCGTGAAGCACGTGATCCGTTCGAACTTCTGAGCGAGATCGAGGAAGTTCTCGGAATCCACACATGTCCGATCAACTGGCCGATCGGCTGTGGTAAGAGCTTCAAGGGCGTTTATGACAGACAGACAAAGAAAATCACAACTTTCACTGCTGCAATGAGCGGTCAGAAGGAAGTTGCAAGCGAGACATTTGACGTAGAAGGCACAGATGTAGATGCTGTTATCGGTACAGATTACCACAATCAGCTTCTGGAAGACATCGAGCTGTTAGACGGTGCGAGCGATGAATTCGATCAGGAATTAGTTGACCACGGTCAGTTATCTCCGGTATTCTTCGGTTCCGCTCTTACAAACTTCGGTGTTGAGACATTCCTGGAGCACTTCTTAAATATGACAAGTTCTCCGCTGTCCAGAAAGACAAACGATGGAGAGAAAGATCCGTTTGATGAGGACTTCTCCGCATTCGTATTCAAGATCCAGGCCAACATGAACAAGGCGCACCGTGACCGTATCGCATTCATGCGTATCTGTTCCGGTAAGTTCGAAGCAGGCATGGAAGTAAACCACGTACAGGGTGGCAAGAAGATCCGTCTGACACAGCCGCAGCAGCTGATGGCTGAGTCCAGAAAGATCATCGAAGAGGCATACGCAGGCGATATCATCGGTGTATTCGATCCGGGTATTTTCTCCATTGGTGATACACTCCGTTCTTCCAATGACAAATTCCAGTTCGAAGGTATTCCGACATTCGCTCCGGAGCATTTCGCAAGAGTGCGCCAGATGGATACAATGAAACGTAAACAGTTCCTCAAAGGTGTTCATCAGATTGCCCAGGAAGGTGCAATCCAGATCTTCCAGGAGTTCAACACCGGTATGGAGGAGATCATCGTAGGCGTAGTAGGTGTTCTTCAGTTTGAAGTACTCCTGTACCGTCTGAAAAATGAATATAACGTAGAGGTAAAACTGGAGCAGCTTCCGTACGAGTACATCCGTTGGGTTGAGAATCCGACTGAGATCGACGTGGCAAGAATCCAGGGTACATCCGATATGAAACGTATCTGCGACCTGAAGGGCAACCCGCTTCTTCTGTTCATCAACAGCTGGAGCATCGGTATGGTTCAGGATCGTAACCCGAACCTCAAATTAAGCGAGTTCGGACGCAACTAAAAGTTGTATAGATTTAGGAGGAAGAAACATGTACAGAGAGCAGCTTGAACAGTACATTGACGCGCACAAAGAAGAGATGTTAGCCGACATTATCGAGCTTTGTAAGATCGACAGTGCAAAAGGTCCGTATGTTGAGGGTAAACCGTTTGGCGAGGGTCCGTTTAAGGCACTTGCAAAAGGTCTTGAAATCGGTGAAAAGCACGGCTTTGCGATCACAAACTATGACAACTATGTTGGTACCATCGATTTAAATGATAAAGAGAAACAGTTAGATATCCTTGCACACCTTGATATCGTTCCGGGTGGCGAAGGCTGGACTGTGACAACTCCGTTTGAGCCGGTGATCAAAGACGGCAAGCTCTACGGCCGCGGCACATCTGACGATAAGGGACCGGCAATGACAGCTCTTTACGCGATGAAGGCGATCAAAGAACTTGGTATCCCGGTGAAGAAAAATGTGCGTCTGATCCTTGGTACAGACGAAGAGTGCGGAAGCTCCGATATTCGTTACTACTACAAAAAAGAGAAAGAGGCTCCGATGTCCTT
This sequence comes from Lachnospiraceae bacterium, assembly GCA_017556515.1. Classification (GTDB taxonomy): domain Bacteria; phylum Bacillota; class Clostridia; order Lachnospirales; family Lachnospiraceae; genus Pilosibacter. The sequence continues at coordinate 9,806 of JAFYOD010000192.1, read as the reverse complement.
CTCTCCGGACGCAGAGTTCCCGGTTATTAACCTTGAGAAAGGCAGCATCCACGGCGAATTTAATGCAGAGTTTGAAAAGTGCGAAGCACTTCCGAAGATGGTTGCATTCAAGAGCGGTGTGAAATCCAATGTGGTTCCGCCGAAAGCATATGCATTATTCGAAGGCCTTGACGGTTCTGAGACAGAGGCATTTGCAAAACAGTTCGAAGCAGAGCTCGGTGTAACATTTGATGTGACATCCGAGAACGGTTATCTGAAACTGGAAGCAATCGGCGAGAGTGCTCACGCGTCTACTCCGGAAAAAGGTACAAACGCTCTGACAGCACTCATGGCTCTGATCGAAAAGATGGATCTTGCAGATTGTGGTCAGATGAAGCTTGTAAAAGCATTAAATAAAATGATGCCGCACGGCGACAACCACGGTGCAGGTCTTGGTGTAAACCACGAAGACGAGATTTCCGGCAAATTAACTCTTGCATTCACAATGCTGGATGTGACAGAGACTGGTTTAAAGGGTGATTTCGACAGCCGTTGTCCGATCTGTGCAAACAAGGAGAACACATTTGATGTGATCAAGAAGCAGATGATCGACAGTGGTCTCAACTTCACAACAGAGAAGATGAGCCCGTCTCACTATGTAGATGGCAATTCTCCGTTCGTACAGACACTTCTCAAGTGCTACGAGCAGTATACAGGCAGAAAAGGCGAGTGCATCGCGATCGGTGGCGGTACTTACGTACACCACTTAGAGAACGGCGTTGCATTTGGTCCGTCTATGCCGGAGACAGAGACAGGCATCCATGGTCCGGATGAGTTTGCAGTGATCGACGAGCTGGTAACAGCGACAAAGATCTTTGCACAGGTAATCGTAGACCTTTGCTGTTAATTCGCTAAATACAGATACAAGATTTAAAATAAAGTTCTGGTCAATAACCAGAACTTTATTTTTTATGATTTGCAATCGTTTTAGTTTTGTGCTAATCTTGCAAAAAACGCAAACAAGGAGTGAGTAGAAATGGAAGTTCGTGGATTTTCAGAGTTGTTGGAAAAATATATTCGTGAATGTGGCTACACAAACTATGAATTTGCGAGAAGCGTCGGTATTAATCGAGTCAATATTCAAAGGTATTTATCAGGTTCCAGAATTCCTAATCGTCAGATGTTTGAAAAAATAATCAATGAGTTACATCTCGGAAGCCGTGAACAAGAAGAGTTCTTCGAAAGCTATCAATGTGCTTTTGAAGGAAAAGATGCGTATTACATGAAAAAGACAATTCGTGATATTCTGGAAAATGCATCTGATATTTGTGGAACAGAAAAACAGTTAGTCTTAGTTGAACATATATCGCAAGAAAAAGAAAGCGAAGTAATCATTGGAAAAGCGGCTCTGGAAAAATATGTCTGGTCATTATTATACCATGCGGCTCTTCAATGTGAAAAACAGAAGGTATTTTGTTATTTACCGGCTGATAAGCAGACTATTGGAAGAATATTTCCAACGTTAATAAAAGACGGAATACCATTATTAGAAAATATTCAGATCATTCATTTGGTGCAATTGGAAAAGCGTGCTGATATATTCGCGCATCAGTATCATAATTTACGTGTATTTCGTAATGTGATCCCATCTTTCTTTCAGGCGGGCAATAGTTACGAGGTTCGATATTATTATCATGAGAATCCTCAGCTGGAGATGAATGATGGATTGCTCTATCCTTATTATATAGTTTTAAGAGACAGAGTAATTTTGATTGATTCCGAATTAGATCATGCGTTATCGATAACCAATGAAGAGATCGTAAAGCAATTTCATGAAAAAATAAATGAGAGGTTTGCCGGTAACGGTATTGGCAGGCTGATCCGCTATTATGATCAGGAAGTAAATATCTTAAATCATGAACTTGCGGAAGATCAAGCAAGTGATACCAGGATTTTTCTGGAACATGAGCCGTGTGTTACTTATTGGATCGATGAAGAACTTTTAAATGCGATCGTAAAACCTTCAGCGCCACATCGCGAAGAAATCGTAGAAGGAGTCCGAAAAAGGAGTGAACAGCTGAGGGAAACAAAACATATGATCCTCTATTATACCGAAGAGGGACTTCGAGCGTTTGTAGAAACAGGAAAATTTGGGAACCATCCGGAAGAAATTGTTCGGCCTTTTACTGTCCAAGAACGTTTGCTGATCATAGAAAGAATGATCAGCAGTCTGGCAGATTGGGATGGAGAGATTGGAATCATTAATAAGAGATACTTAAAACTTACTTCAAAGCTGACACTGTTTTACAGCGAATCCTTTGGAATGCTCCTGTTTTTACAGAATCAGCAGAAACAATTCCGTTACATTCAGGTAAAAGAGTCTTCTATATGCAGGGCATTTGTAAATTATATAAAAGGTATGCATGATCAAGGTGAAGTCTTTTCACGTGATGAGACAAAAGAGATTTTAATAAAATACCGAGAGTGGTTAAGAAATAAGTAATAAAATGGGTGGTACACTTGATGGTACATATTGAATTTACAGATAATTCAAGGTATTCTTGAGGTTATAAAGTCTATTGGAGGAGGAGTAGTATGAAGAAAAATATGAAAGGTATACTTCTTGGTACATTGGTAGCAGGAATGACCATGGCAGCAGCAATGACTGCATTAGCCTCTGACACAGTTAATGTTACTGTTCCTAATGTGCGTGGCGGTTATTTACGCGTGTACTACGATGATGAGAAGGGAAGAACATATCTTCCGATCGGAGAGACAAGTGTAGTTCCAAAGAACGTAAATATTAGAGTAAGTGCTGAACCGATTGATTATGAGCCATCTGATTTAAATGGCTATTGGGAATCATTTTTATGTGGTGCGGCAGTAAACGGAGAACTGTTAGATCTGGAAAATTATGGATCTCAGAGAGTGGTTGCAGACAGAGACCTTGTATTCGAAGCTGAATTTAAAGGTATCGAGCGACTTTATAGTACCGGCACAAGTTCAGGCGAAAGTTATGATCTTGGTTATCTTGATTCTAACGGAAACATTGATTGGTCTGTCGGAATGTATAACGCAGGCAATTTATCAAGTAAACAGCTGGTTATTTATGATTATAATCAGGATAAGAGTCTGGGATTCGTTGCTGAAGATATTACTATCGTTGAGCAATATTATTTTGATACAGAGGATGAATACTATGATCTTGACAACGTATTTGAAATCAGTGAAAGTGGTATTTTAAGTGCAAATCAGCCACTTGAAAAAGGTGAGTATTACATCAGCGGTACATATGAATACAACGATAGAATACATGACTTTTACTTGGATGTTTACGTAGGTGCCAGCGTTAACGTTCGTATTCCGTACGTGAAATATAAGTATGGCGATGACTCCAGATATTATAGCCTCAGAAACCAGAGTGCAGATCTGTATTATTTAGATAATTACACAACAGCAACATATAAGAATGTACTTGATAAGTATTTAGCTGATACAAAAAAGACAAGTCTTGCTGGTTATACACCTATAGGAATTGGTTATTATGCTTCTAACAAAGGCACTTTCCAAGATACAAGTTCTGGAAAAGTGATAAACGATTTAGAGGAAAATTATCCGAGAGTAAGCAGACATCTGATTTACGATGGATATGAAGTACCGGTTATCGAACCTCTTGAAGCGGTGGATATTGTGGCAGAAGAAGTACAGCCAGGCTGGAATGAGATCAATGGTAAATGGTATTACTATGAGTCTGAAGATCCGACAAGTCTTGTAAAGAATGAATGGATCGTAGAAGGTGATAAAAAATTCTATGTTGGTGCAGATGGTGCCATGAAAACTAGTGAAATTGTTGAAATTGAAGGCGTTAAATACTTCTTCAACAATAAAGGCGAGCTTGCAACAAACAAGGTTATCACTATTAACGGCGTGAAATACGAAGCAGACTCTGAAGGTGCTCTTACAATTATCGTAGACCAGGGTTGGAACGAGATCGATGGTAAGTGGTATTTTTATCATACAACATCTCCGAACAGCCTTGCAAAAGACGAGTGGATCACAGACAGAGGTGGCGAGTTCTACGTAGATAAAGATGGTGTATTAGTTACAAATTCAGTAGTTAAATTCGAAGGTAAGGAATACGTTGTAGATTCTAAAGGTAAGAAAGTCGTAGATGGTACAATTGTAATCGATGGTATTGAATACGAAACAGATGAAGAGGGTATCCTTCAGGATAAATCTGTAGTACTTGCAACTCCGAGCAATGCCGAAGAAGCTATTGAACAGACAGACCGCGTTCTCGAGAATCTTGACATTATGGATGAAGATGAGAAGATTGCAGCGGCTGACATGCTGACAGCAGTTCTTATTGCTAATAATAAGACAAGTGAATTGACAGCAGAGGAAGTTGCAAAGTTTGAAGAATTCTATTACACAATCTATGGTGAAGAAAACATTCTTGTGGAATCCGGAGATGCAATCGCAGCTGGTTTAGTTGCTGCAGCAGGCCTGAAATCTGAAGACTTTGAAGATGGTAAGGCAGAAATCGAATTTGCAACAGAATGGATCAGTACATCCAGCAATGCACAGCAGAAGCTTGATGTTAAACTTTTTGTAAATGGCGGAGAAAAGAAATCTCTTGCAGCTCCAATCGAGTTTGAAATTGATTTACCGGAAGCATTCATTGCCTCTTATAGCAATGCTACAATTAAAGTAGAGAATGTTGATGACTATGAAGTTGATATGGAAGCCGGAGTGATTCGTGTGAAAATCAGCAAACTTAGTGTAATTAAGATCGTGGCAACATTTGAAACATCCAAAAAGGATGAATATGATGACAGAGACGATAATGAACCGGCATATACAAAAGATTATTTAGCAAAAATGGCAGCTGCTGCGAAGGCAAAGAAAGAATCCGGAACTTGGATGAAAGATGATAAGGGCTGGTATTTCAAGAACACAGATGGAACATATGCAACAAACGGATGGTTATATTTAACATGGAATGGTCAGTCCAGCTGGTATTACTTTGATGCAAACGGATATATGACAACAGGATGGGTATTATACAATGGAAACTGGTATTACTTACATCCGACAGCAGATGGAACACAGGGTTACATGTATACTGGTTGGAATCAGATCAATGGCATCTGGTACTATTTCAGCGAAGTGAAAGACTCTACTGAAGGTATGATGCTCAGCAATACAACAACACCGGATGGCTACAAAGTAGGTGCAGACGGTGCCTGGATCCAGTAATTAAGTTACTGTGAATGCTTAGAAATTAAGAAGCGGTCTCGATGGCGAAAGCCATCGGGACCGTTTTTTGTTGTTTTACAATAATTAAGAATGATGATAAAATAGGGTCAGGAGTTGATGTTTATGAACAGACTGATTATCGATTTCCATACCCACATTTATCCGACCACCCTTGCCCGACGCGCCATGGCAGTGGCAGGCAGGGAGCATGACGATCTGGAAAAACTTCCGGTAAAGGAAAATCTTTGGAAGCGCATGGAAGAAGAGCAGATCACTCTTTCTGTGGTGCAGCACGTGGTTTCGAAACCTGCTACGCAGACAGATGTGAATCGTTTTGCAAAAGAGATCGTGCGAACCAATGTGCTTTCTTTTGGAGGACTTCATCCGGATTGTGAGAATGTATTGGAAGAGATTGAAAAATTGAAAGATATGAATATGGCAGGTGTGAAATTTCACCCGCCGTTTCAGCGTGTACATTTAGACGATGAAAAATATATCCCCATGTGGCAGCGGATCAACCATCTTGGTTTTCCGGTGCTGATCCACTGTGGCCGTGCGCGAGGAGAAGGTGAGTATGATCTGTTTCCGTCAGGCGTGGCAAAGTTTATCCGATATTTACCGGATGTTCCGGTAGTGCTGGCTCATATGGGAGGCCGTTCCGGAAATCCGGATGAGGAAGCGATTTTATTTGATTTTCCGGAAAATGTATACATTGATACCACAATGAGTGCAGAACGTCAGGCTATGGAAGATTTTGAACGTCTGGCCTCAGCCATGAGACCGGAACGCGTGATCTTTGGAAGCGATTTTCCATACGGAACCCAGAAAGCGGCAGTTGCATTCATTCAAAACAGTTCCTTCTCAGAACATGAAAAAGCATTGATGCTGGGAGGAACTGCAGCGAAAATTTTAGGGGACGCGATACGACTTCGCTAATATTTGCATATCATATAACAAGAGTGATCGAACCGGGATTGTGTTATGCGAATATGTGAACTGAGACGCATGGAAGTTGTGAATATCTGTGATGGAAAACGGTTAGGATTTGTAGGAGACGTAGAGTTTGACGAGTGTACCGGAAAGATCAAGTGCCTGATCGTCCCGGGGCCCGGATGTATCTGTGGATTTCTGGGAAGGGAAAAAGAGTATTTGATCCCGTTTGAAGATATCTGTCAGATCGGAGATGATATCATCCTGGTCCGTGTTGAGGAGAAAGATCATGGAAAAAAGCCTCATCACTGAGAAAGCACATGATATAGTATCTGCCTCAAAAACCTTGCCATATACATAGGTTTTATGGTAAACTAAAAGAAAGCATGTTTAGGAGGAAACGCATATGAAATGTCCATACTGCAATGCGCAGGATACAAAAGTTATCGACTCCCGTCCGGCAGATGATAACAGTTCCATTCGCCGCCGTCGCCAGTGCGAACAGTGCGGAAAGCGTTTTACGACTTATGAAAAACTGGAGACTATGCCGCTTATGGTGATCAAAAAAGACAACTCCAGAGAGACTTACGATCGTTCCAAGATGGAGAAAGGTATCATCCTTTCCTGTCATAAACGTCCGGTTTCATCCCAGATGATCAGCGAGATGATCGACCAGATCGAAAATCAGATCTTCAATATGGAAGAGAGAGAAGTTCCGGCTTCTGTGATCGGCGAACTGGTGATGAGAAAGTTAAAAGAAGTGGACGAAGTCGCATATGTACGTTTTGCCTCCGTATACCGCGAGTTCAAAGATGTTAACGCATTTATGGACGAGCTGGCAGTATTCTTGAAAAACAAGTAGGAGCAGTTTCGTATGTTAGAGACATTTTATCCGGATCAGTACGTGGACAGTACCTATGAGCTTCCGTTTGAGGAGTTATACGAAAAAGGATATCGCGGTATTATTTTTGACGTAGATAATACTCTGGTCCCACATGGAGCTCCGGCGGATGAGCGTGCCATCGAACTGTTCGAACGATTAAGATCCATCGGTTTTTCCACATGTATTTTGTCCAATAATAAAGAGCCGCGTGTGGCACCGTTTGCAGAAAAAGTAAACAGTCCGTATTTATTTAAAGGCGGAAAACCTTCCAGAAAAGGATATAGGAAAGCGATGGTATTGATGAAGACCGGAAGACACAACACCCTCTTCATCGGAGATCAGCTATTTACCGATGTATGGGGCGCGAGACGTACCGGACTCTACAGTATCCTTGTAAAACCGATCAATCCGAAGGAGGAGATCCAGATCGTATTGAAACGTTATCTGGAAGCGATCGTATTATGGTTCTACCGCAGACAGAGGAAAAAATAAAAGATTTGGTCTGTTTTTTTGTAAAAAAAGAGTTGAAAACAGATGCGTTATGGTATAAAATAAGATAGAATCAGCTATAATGTTCAAATTTAACTATGAGAGAAATAGCTTTTAAGGAGGAATATCATTTATGGTATCAGCAGGTGATTTTAGAAATGGCGTAACACTGGAGATCGAAGGCCAGGTAATGCAGATTATGGAATTCCAGCACGTAAAACCGGGTAAGGGTGCTGCTTTCGTTAGAACAAAACTTAAAAACGTAATCAACGGTGGTGTTGTAGAGAAAACATTCCGTCCGACAGAGAAATTCCCGGCAGCAAGAATTGACCGTGTAGACATGCAGTTCTTATACAACGACGGCGAGTTAGACAACTTCATGGATATGAACACATTCGAGCAGATCGCTCTTGCAAAAGACGTTGTTGGCGATGCATTAAAGTTCGTTAAAGAGAACGAGATCGTTAAAGTATGTTCCTACAACGGCAAAGTATTCTCCGTAGAGCCGCCGTTATTCGTAGAGCTCGAGATCACAGATACAGAGCCGGGCTTCAAAGGCGATACAGCTACAGGTGCTACAAAACCGGCTATCGTTGAGACAGGCGCTCAGATCGCAGTTCCGTTATTCGTTAACATCGGTGACAAAGTTAAAATTGACACACGTACAAACGAGTACCTTGGAAGAGCTAACTAATTTAATAGTTGCAAATTTTGGTCCCATGAGTTTCATGGGACCTTTTTTGATTTCCAGGAAAGACCTTGTTCCGTTATTGTACAGATACAATGAAATTTACAAATCTTTTGCAAATCCGTAATGACTTTGTAAGCAATCGCAAGAATTCTTCTATTGAATCTTAATAAGGATATGTGCTATACTGTGCACGCAGTATTCGAGAAGGTACTGTATGCAGTTTTATTTTTAGTTTTAAGGAGATTTTAAATGAAAAAATTATTAAGTGTAGTATTAGCAGGAGCGATGATGGCATCCCTTACAGCTTGTGGCGGCGGAGCAGCGAAAGAGACAACTCCGGCAGAGACAACTGTTGAAGAGACAACAAGAAAAGCACCGGAAACTCTTGGTGAGGCACTTTTATATGACTTTGAAGACCGCGTAGAAGAGAATGCAGAAGCAACTGCTCAGGAGCTTGCAGAAGGCATTATCACAAACGAGCTGATCTTATTCCAGGGTGGTGCAATGCCGGTGGAAGAAGGTTATATGATGGGATTTGGCGAGGCCGAGATCACAGGTTTTGAAGAGGCTGTGATGTTCGCTCCGATGATCGGCACCATCCCGTTCGTAGGTTATGTGTTTGATATGCCGGACGCAGAGAGCGCAGAAGCTCTGGTTGAGGTTCTCACAGAGAATGCAGATCCGAGATGGAATATCTGTACAGAAGCTGAGGAGACAGTGGTTGGCACAGCAGAGGATAAAGTATTCTTCGTAATGTGTCCGAAGAGCCTGGAACAGTAATCGACTGATATGTTATTTTCCAGTATTTCATTTTTATATTATTTTTTACCTTGTGTCCTGATCTTGTACTTTGTGACACCAAGGAAGTTTAAGAACTTCGTATTATTGCTTTCCAGTTTATTTTTCTACGGCTGGGGAGGTGTGAATTTCCTTGGACTGATGGTGATCATGCTGGCAGCAGGATACATATGGGGACGTTTGATCGGGAAATACCGGGAACAGAACATTGGCAAGTGGGTATTAGGAGCAGCGTTGGGAATGAATGTCCTGACGCTGGTCCATTTTAAATTTGCGGATGTGTTTCCAATCGGAATCAGCTTCTACACATTCCAGATCATGAGTTATCTTGTAGATGTGTACCGAGGAGAAGTTCCGGCACAGAAAAATCCGGTAGATTTTGCAGCATATGCATCCATGTTCCCGCAGCTGGTGGCAGGTCCGATCGTGCGATATGCCGATGTGGCCAAGCAGTTGGAATCAAGAGTTCACAGCCTGGACCATGTGGCAATCGGAATTCGTACGTTTATTCTTGGTCTTGCAAAGAAAGTACTGATCGCCAATACGCTTGGTGAACTTTGTGATATATTCCGTGCATCGAATAATAAAGCTGTTCTGTTTTACTGGATCTATGCGGCAGCCTTTACGCTGCATATTTATTTTGACTTCTCCGGTTACAGTGATATGGCGGTAGGTCTTGGAAAATTGTTCGGATTTGATTTTATGGATAACTTCAATTATCCGTATATTTCCAAGAGCATTACAGAGTTCTGGAGACGCTGGCATATTTCTCTCAGC